>JBFYOM010000023.1:0-15489 GCA_041303805.1 Micrococcales bacterium | reverse complement strand
TTGAAAACCTTTACCGTGGCTTCGGAGTCTGGAAGCAGGGCTGCAACGATGTCGCCGTTCTCAGCGGTCTGCTGCATGCGAACGACAACCCAGTCGCCATCGCAAATTGCGGCGTCGATCATGGAATCACCCTTGATCTTCAGCATGAACAAATCATCACTCTTGCCAACCAATTGGTTTGGAAGCGTGAAGTGGTCTTCGATGTTTTGCTCCGCCAAAAGCCCAGTTCCGGCAGCAATCTGACCAACCCATGGAATTGATTTGGAGTTGGCGTCTACGGCGACAGCACCCGTCTTAGAAACAATTGGAGAAATGGCGCGCTGAAGACCCTCGTTCTTTTCTAGGAAACCTAGAGCTCGAAGTTCGCCTAGTTGATAGCTAACCGAGGCCACACTCTTTAGGCCAACCAGTTCTCCAATTTCGCGCATGCTGGGGGAGTAGCCCTTGGTCTGCTGGAACTTTCCAATCACGGCCAGGATCAACTGCTGTTTGTTGCTGAGTTTCTCAGCTGCGCCGCTAGGTAAGTAGTCGGATAGATCTTCTTGCTCGTCAAACATGCTGTGCGCCTTTCTTTAGGTCTATCGAAAGATTATTCGATTTTTTTAGAAAAACCAAACATTTATTCGAAAAAGTATTGACAACGTGTCGTAGGTAGGGCGTATTCTTTACATATACGAACAAACGTTCGAAACAAATGTTCGAAAGAGAAAGTAAGGACTCCATGAACACCAGCAGACTAACCGGCCTAAGCAAGGCCATTCTTCTAACCGTTGCACTGGTTTTAGCAATTGTTTTTGTATCCGGAAATGCATCGGCATCTAGCAGCTCCGCCGCCACCGAATTTGAATACATCACCGTCTCAACAGGTGAAACACTTTGGTCTTTGGCAGACGAACACGCCAACGACGAGTCGCCACGCGACTGGATCGCCAAAGTTGTTGAGCTCAACAATCTAGTCGAAACCGAAATTCAGGCAGGGCAGCGTCTAGCTCTCCCAAACTAGCCACCTAAAATTGGCTAGGTGATCCAGCACTCTTCTAACCACGACGAACCTAACTGCAGGCCTTACTCTGCATTAGTTTCGTTTGTCCGGGAGTGAAGATGAAATCAATTGCAATCCTGGGTATTCCAGATCATGATTTCTCCGCTCTATCTTCCTGGCTAGGCCAGCAGGGCTTAGAGCCGGTCTACACAAACCAACGTTCCGAACTTCTAAACGCCGACGGACTAATTCTTTTCAGCGACCAAGAGCTGGTTCCGCTGGTCGAACACTTCCAAAGCATCAACCTGAACGAGTTGCTAGATAAGCGCTTGGTGGCAGGAATGAAAGTCTTAGGAGTTGGCACTGCATCATTGGCTCTTTTTGAAACCATCGAAAGCAAAACAGCTTCCATCGAAGGTCTCGGTCAATTACCTGGAACAGTCGAGCAGAATGAGCTCTCTGGCGAATACCAACTTAGAGACTGGGAGCTTGAGGCAATTGGTGCCTTTATCCCGCCTGTCGTCACATGGACCGATGAGCCTTCTCCGGTAGTTGCCACCTTCAAAGTTGGCCCGCTAATGGGAATCACCTCAAGTTCCTCCCTAAATACGCCAACCGGTGTGCAGTTCTTCCGGAACTGGCTTGATAGCGTTGAAGTACGATGACTCAATCCCTTGAATTGCTTCCTGCGATCGACATTTCCGAAGGTCGGGCGGTACGCATCGCGGGTGGTGACGCTAGCGCTCAAACTATTTACGGTGATCCCGTTGAGATTGTTGCGGAATGGCTAGAAGCCGGCGCCAAGTGGATTCATCTGGTTGATCTAGATGCCGCCTTTGGCCGAGGTGACAACCGAGAAGCCATTCGCCAAGTAGCAAATCTTGCTAGCGGCGTAAACGTGCAGATCTCCGGCGGTGTAAACACTCGCGCTCGCCTAGATCAGGCTCTCGAGGCTGGCGCAACCCGCGTGAACCTTGCCACCAATTCCTTAGACGAACCAGCCTGGGTATACCAAGCAATCGAAGAGTTGGGCAACAAAGTTGCGGTTGGATTAGATGTCCTTGGAACCAAGCTTTCGGCTCGAGGCGGGACCGGTGAAAGCGGCGACCTGTTCGAAGTTCTTTCAAACTTGGAAGCTGCCGGTTGTCGCCGCTACATCGTCACCGATGTTGCAAAGGATGGAAGCCTCAAGGGTCCGAACTTAGAACTCCTGAGGTTCGTGCTGGCAAAGACAAATAAGCCAGTGGTAGCCTCGGGCGGCATCTCTTCGCTAGAGGACATCGAAGAACTTAGAACTTTGGTCTCGCTGGGTCTAGAGGGGGCAATCCTGGGTAAGGCGCTCTATGCCGGTCGGTTCACGCTCTCGGACGCACTGAGAACTGCAGGAGCTGCCATCTGATGTCACACGACCACATGAATCCGGATAAATACAAAGACTCGGCAGGCGTTCCCTGGGAGGGGCGTTCGTTCGAACCCAACACCTTTGCAGGCGACGACGGCAAGGCCGACCCAGCGCTAATACAGGCAATCGAGTCCCTCCATGCCGGCACTGGGTCGCAAGTCGAAGTCATCGACGCCTTCCGCAAAGCCAGAGTCCTTATTCCACTTCTGGCCAATCTAGGCGATTCGGGAGAAGGCGCCCACGGTCAGACCGTCGACAAATCTGCCGACCTAAGTATCGTCACGGTTGAGACCCCAGACCAGCAAACCGGCCTGCCGGTATTTTCTAGCGTTGCCACCATGGCGGCTTGGAACAAGGATGCTCGTCCAGTTCCTCACAGCGCAATCAAGGCAGCGCTCGCGGCGGCGGCCGAAGGGAACACCCGAATCGTTCTTGACCCAGGCTCAGCGACCGAATTCGTCATTCGCAGGCCAACCTTTGAGGCAATTGCCAAAGAATTGCGGTGGGTACCATCGTTTGAATTGCCAGAAGTCAAGCATTTGATCAAGCGCTCGCGGGAAACCCAGAGCTATCTGGTTGGTCAATTGCCGGGGGAGACCCGCTATCACTGCTGAAGTCAGCCGAAGTTGAATTGACCTTGAATCTCGCTCGAACGCTCACTCAAGAAGAGTTTGATGCCCTAATGCAAAAGATCGCGAAAGCAATCTCGGAGAGCGAAGTTATCGCAGAGCGTGTTGACTCGCTGCGGGTAAAGCTTGCTATTTCTTCGGCAGCTTAAATGTCCCAGCGTCCGCTTATTTTGAAGACTTAAGGTCAAAAGATAGGGGTTCAAATGACAGAAGTATTTCCTGGTTCAGAGTGGGAGAATCACCCTTTTCTGAGTCGACTACAAACTCGCTCAGACATTGACGGCGACTCTGCATTTTGCATTCTTGATGTAACCGAAGACGAAATCGAGTTTTCAAAGCGAGTTCGAATATTTTCTCGGATTAATGGTGGTGAATGGTGGGAAGCTCCATTCAACTTAAATCAAGCGTTTGTTTGGTTCTTCAGCCCAGCATGGTACTACACGCTTGGAAAGCCTTTTCACCCCTACATGTTGCTAGATAAATCTGACAAAGCAAACTGGCAGTGGGAATTCAAAGCTGAAATTCACTCTGAACCTATTCCTAGGACTTAGGCGACAGGCCCGGTGAACTTCTCGCCAGGGCCACTGCCGGGAGCGTCGGGAATCGAAGATGCTTCACGGAAGGCCAGCTGAACTTCGCGAAGGGCGTTCCTAAGGATTCGAGCGTGCTGGTCACCCATGTAAGGGGCAGCGCCGGTTACCAGGCCTGCTGTGGCGTCGATGATTTTGCGGGCTTCGTCGAGGTCGGCGGCTCTACCGTTTTCGGCTAGGCCACAGTGCACGGCTGCAACGTTGAGAAGTTCGATTGTGTATCTCGCAATTATCTCAACCGCGGGTACGTCGGCGATGTCGTTGATCTCGGCATTTTGTTCAGACATTGGGGTTTTCCTTTTTAGTAACTTCTGCTAGGCTAGCCCATGGCTCTGGAGTTCGCTTCAGACAGAAGAGGATTTATTTCCCACCCGCGTTTACCGCTTACAAGGTTTCCGGGTTAGCTAGAAACGAATCGTTTCTGTGCATTTTGAGCACTGCTCTTGATGTGGCCGTAGTAGTCATATCAATTAGGAGCACTTATTAGCGACCCACGTATTAATGACCGTATCCGTGTGCCAGAGGTTCGCCTCGTAGGCCCGGCAGGCGAGCAAATTGGCGTAGTCCGTATCGAAGATGCATTACGTCTTGCAGCGGAAGCAGACCTAGACCTAGTCGAGGTTGCACCAACTTCCAAGCCTCCGGTAGCCAAGATCATGGATTACGGAAAGTTCAAGTACGAGGCCGCTCAGAAGATTCGTGAAGCGCGAAAGAACCAGGTCAACACCATTCTAAAAACCGTGCGATTCGGTTTGAAGATTGATGCCCACGACTACGGAACCAAGCGTGCACAGATCGAGAAATTCCTAAAGGCTGGCGACAAGGTGAAGGTCATGGTGGTCTTCCGCGGTCGCGAACAGTCACGTCCAGAGATGGGCATCACGCTTCTCAAGAAGCTGGCTGAAGAGGTCAACACCTTGGGCTCGGTTGAGTCCAATCCGTCAATCGACGGACGCAACATGGTGATGGTCATCGGCCCGCTGAAGAGCAAGGTTGAGGTTAAGGCCGAAACCAAGAAGGCTGCCGAGAAGTCGGCAGTAAACAAGAAGTCGTCAGCGGAAGCTGCCGAGTAGGAAACAGGAGAGACCATGCCTAAGCAGAAAACCCATTCGGGCGCCAAGAAGCGCTTTCGTTTCACCGGTAGCGGCAAGCTAATGAAGCAGCAGATCAACATGCGCCACAACCTTGAGCACAAGTCAAGCCGTCGCACCCGTCGTCTAAACCAAGACCAGGTCGTCTCGGCAGCAGACTTCAAGACCATCAAGAAGCAGCTCGGCCACTAGTCGATTTCGAAGAATTTAGGAGATAACAAATGGCAAGAGTAAAAAACGCTGTCAACGCAGCGAAGAAGCGTCGTACAGTACTAGAGCGCGCACACGGTTACCGTGGTCAGCGCTCACGTTTGTACCGCATGGCCAAGCAGCAGATGCTGCACTCGTTGGTTTATGCATACAACGACCGTAAAGACAAGAAGGGTAACTTCCGTCGTCTATGGATCCAGCGCATCAACGCAGCTGCACGCCTAAACGGAATGACCTACAACCGTCTAATCCAGGGTTTGAACCTTGCAGGTGTTGCTGTTGACCGTCGTATCTTGGCTGACCTAGCCGTGAACGATGCACCAGTATTCGCTTCGCTAGTTGCAACCGCTAAGGCTGCCCTTCCAAAGGACACCTCAGCTCCAAAGGTTAAGTAAGTTGCTAGACGATCCCAAGGCCCGGAAGGTCCGCGGGGTCGCACAGCTTGCAAAGAAAGATGCCCGGTCTGAGACCGGGCTCTTTCTGCTTGAAGGGGTTCAAGGGCTTAAGGAAGTTCTGGCAAAGCCGTCCCTGATTGTCGAGTTGTACGCCACCGAGGAAGCAGTCGAACGAAACTCGGCCCTCTTTGATTCGCTTGCCGATGCTGGAGTTACTCTCGAGTTGGCTACGCCTCGGGTTCTCGAGGCAATGTGTGACACCGAAACACCGCAGGGTGTGGTTGCCGTTTGTAAGCAGCTGGATGTTTCTTTGGACTCGGTCCTGGCAGCTCGTCCTCGACTCATTGCATTCCTTTCCAACGTTCGTGATCCTGGTAATGCTGGAACGGTTCTTCGAGCAGCCGATGCTGCTGGTGCCGACGCGGTCATTTTTTCCGATTCCAGCGTCGACGTTTATAACCCGAAAGTAGTCCGTTCGACTACTGGTTCGTTATTTCACCTGCCTATCGTCCTGGGTGTTTCGATTGAAACCGCAATTGCTTCGTTCAAGGATGCGGGCTTGCAAGTGTTCGCTGCAAACGGTGGGGGAGATTCACTTCCGGAACTTGGAAACGAGGTCCTTTCGGCTCCAACCGCATGGGTCATGGGAAACGAAGCCTGGGGTTTTGAGGAATCAACTCTCGCGCTTGTGGATCGACAAGTTGGTCTTCCGATTTACGGACAGGCCGAATCTTTGAACCTAGCTACCGCCGCGAGTGTTTGTCTTTACGCGTCGGCATTCGCGCAGAACGCCTAATTTCCTTCTCGCAAAGGTAAACTTGACCGCATGTCTGGCTCAAATCCAATTAACTCCGGTGTCATCGACCCATTAGTGGAGTCTTCGTTGGCGGGGATCGCTGCCGCGACTGATTTGGCTGCACTTTTGGAAGCGCGTTCCACTCTGGTTGGAGAAGGTTCCGAGATTTCGAAGCTCAATGCTTCGATAAAGAACATGCCAAACGAATTCAAGGCCGAAGCTGGCGCTTTGCTTGGTGCAGCTCGCGGAAGGTTGAATGCCGCTTTTGCGTCTCGGGAAGCGGAACTGGCTGAGGTTGCTGAAGCGGCAAAGTTGGCCGCAGAGTCAGTAGATGTAACTACATGGGCAACCCACGCCCCAATCGGTGCACGGCATCCTTTGTCTCTAATGCAAGACCAGATTTCCGATATCTTCATTGGCATGGGCTGGGAAATCGCAGAAGGACCTGAAGTTGAAAGCGAATGGTTCAACTTCGACGCTTTGAACTTCGACGCAGATCACCCAGCGCGCGCGATGCAAGACACCTTCTTCATCGAACCAGCTGATGCACACCTCGTGTTGAGAACCCACACCTCGCCTGTCCAGGTGCGGTCGATGCTTGATCGTGAGGTGCCGATTTATGTTCTTTGCCCAGGTCGGGTTTACCGCACCGATGAGCTAGATGAAACCCATACTCCGGTGTTTCACCAGGTAGAGGGATTAGCAGTCGACAAGGGATTGACCATGGCTGACTTGCGTGGAACTCTGGAGCACTTTGCGCGTTTAATGTTCGGCCCAGAAGCGAAAATTCGCTTGCGTCCCAACTATTTTCCTTTTACCGAACCATCGGCTGAGCTCGACATCTGGCACACCGCCGCCAAGGGGGGTCCTCGTTGGATCGAGTGGGGTGGCTGCGGAATGGTGAACCCAAACGTGTTGCGGTCGGCTGGAATTGACCCGGAAGTTTATTCAGGTTTTGCCTTCGGCATGGGTATCGAGCGGACCTTAATGTTTCGCAACGGAGTTCTCGATATGCACGACATGGTCGAAAGCGATGTTCGTTTCTCCCAGCAGTTTGGAGTGAGCCTGTAATGCGCGTTCCACTTTCATGGTTGGCCGAGTATGTTGACCTACCTGGTGATGCGACACCAGATTCTGTTATGGCCGAGCTGGTCAAAGTTGGTTTCGAAGAAGAAGCTTCACACGGTTTCGATGTAACTGGACCCGTTGTTGTTGGTCAGGTTTTAGACTTCACGCCCGAACCTCAGAGCAACGGCAAGACCATTCGTTGGTGTTCGGTTCGGGTAGCACCGGAAGGTCAGAAAGCTGCCGATGGTGGCGAAGATGTGCGAGGAATCGTGTGTGGGGCTTCCAACTTTGAAGTTGGCGACAAGGTAGTTGTCTGCCTTCCTGGATCTGTGCTGCCAGGTGATTTTGCTATTGCCGCCAGAAGCACCTACGGTCACATTTCCGATGGAATGATGGCTTCCGCCAAGGAACTGGCTCTCAACGAGGATCACGGCGGAATCATCCGCCTACACGAAATGGGCTTAGATCCTAAGGTCGGTTCCGACGCAATCGAACTCTTGAATCTGGCCGACACTGCTGCTGAAATCAATGTCACACCAGACCGCGGTTATGCTTTCTCAATTCGCGGTGTCGCTCGTGAATACGCACATGCTACGGGCGCAGATTTCCGCGATCCAACGGGAAACGCTCACCCTGAAATTGCTGAAGGATTTGAAGTCACTGTCAACGACGCCAACGGGATTCGTGGAAAGGTAGGGTGTGACCGATTCGTTCTTAGAACGGTCCGCGGAGTTGATGCAACAACACCAACACCACCTTGGATGATTACTCGGTTGAAGTTGGCCGGTATGCGTTCGATTTCGCTTGTCGTCGACATCACAAACTATGTGATGTTAGAGCTGGGTCAGCCACTGCATGCTTACGACCTTGACAAGCTATCAGGTGGAATCGTGGTTCGCCGCGCGAAAGCAGGCGAGACCCTGAAGACTCTCGATGGGCAGACACGTAAGTTAGACACAGAAGATTTATTGATTACCGATGGTTCGGGGCCGATTGGTTTAGCTGGTGTCATGGGTGGTGAGGCCACTGAGGTTACGAACGAGACCGTCAATGTAATCATTGAAGGTGCTCACTTCGATCCAGTTTCGATCGCTCGCAGTGCTCGCAGACACAAGTTGATCTCTGAAGCCTCGAAGCGTTTTGAGCGCGGAGTTGACCCGCGCGTGGCCGAATACTCTGTGGCAAGGGTCGTACAGTTGCTTGAGGTTCACGCAGGAGGAACCGCAGACCGTTTGGGGTCGAACTACAGCACACTTGGGGATGTTTCACCAATCTGGCTTCCTGCCCAATTCGCTCAGGAAATTACCGGCGTTGAATACAGCGTGGATGACGTTACTGGAGTTTTGTCCGACATCGGCTGCGTGGTCGCTCACGTGGATGGTGGTTATGAAGTTATTCCGCCGTCATGGCGACCAGATTTGGCTCACAAAACCGACCTCGCCGAAGAAATCGCACGCATCGTTGGTTACGAGCGAATCGGCACTCGACTTCCCGTTGCACCTCCTGGTCGAGGCTTAACGAAGAACCAAAAACTTCGTCGGTCTCTATTAGCTGCCGCGGTCGGTGCCGGCGCCATCGAAGTTCTGACCTACCCTTTTGTGTCTGAAGAAGCCAACAGTTACTTCTCTGAAAATTCATCCAGAGTAGTTTTGGCAAACCCGATGCAGGAGGAGAGCGGGCAACTTCGTTTGACGCTCTTGCCAGGTCTCCTGGAAGCCGCTCGCAGAAACTTATCTCGAGGGCTAACCGATTTGAGCATCTTTGAAGAAGGCTCGGTCTTTATCCCAACTTCCACTTATGGAAAAACTTTCGCTCTACCAAGCGCTTCCGAGCGACCAACTACAGAGGTGTTAGATTCTGTAAAGGCAACTTTGCCAGCGCAACCTAGACATTTTGCTGCCTTGCTAACCGGAGATCGGGTGAAACAGCAAGTTGGCGTGGTCTCGGCGAGCTACGACTACTCAGACGCAATTGCTTTGGCAGCGCGCGTAGTTGCCGCTACCGGTCAAGAGTTAATCGTTCGTCAGGGTAGAACCAAAGGTTTCCACCCGGGCCGCACCGCGGCATTATTTGTTGGGGAGACGCCAATTGGTTTCGCTGGCGACTTGGCGCCTGCACTGGCTGCAGCCAAGGATTTACCGAGACGCGTTGCCGTCTTAGAAATGGATCTAGACGTTCTTTTCCAAAGCGCACCTGATGTTCGACAGGCTTCACCGATTTATGGCTACCCAGCAGCAACTCAGGATCTTTCGCTCTTGGTAAACCTAAACGTCTCCGCTGGCGATGTCCTTCGAGCCATCGAAGAGGGAGCTGGAGAGCTCCTTGAGCATGTTCGCTTGATTGAGGATTACCGCGGAGAGAAGTTACCTGAAGGTCAGAAGTCACTAACTTTCGCACTTCGATTCCGCGCAACGGATCGAACGCTCACCCAGGCCGAAGCCAGTGAAAGTCGCGACGCCGCGGTTGCACTTGCCGGAAAACTTTTCGGCGCAAGCATTCGCGCCTAGATGGGAGTTTCATGAGCCTCAAGGTTGCAATTGTTGGAGCCAGCGGTTACGTGGGCGGAGAAATAGCGCGTTTAGTCGCAGTCCATCCTCAGTTGGAATTGGTCACAGTAACCGCCAACGCCAATGCCGGTGAAAAGTTTACGAATCTGCACCCACATCTGCGCAGCTTTGATCGGCTCAAACTGGTCGAGACCACAAAAGAAAACCTCACCAATATTGACGTGGTTTTCCTTGCCCTACCTCACACTAAAAGTGCAGAAGTGGCCGGCTGGTTTTCGGAAGACACCATCGTCATTGACTGCGGAGCCGATTTCAGGCTCGAGTCTCAAAGCGATTGGGAGATTTTCTACGGCGGAACCCATGCGGGCACCTGGACCTACGGAATGCCAGAACTGGTTCTGGCCGGCGGTTCAAAGCAGCGTGAGTCGCTCAGGGGTCTCAAGCGAATCGCAGTACCTGGTTGCAACGCCACTGCAATCACTTTGGCGCTCTCACCGCTACTAGCCTCGAACTTGATTGAGAGCGAAGACATCGTATCCGTGCTTTCAGTGGGAACTTCCGGCGCCGGTCGTTCTGCCTCCGCCGAGCTTTCTCACGGCGAGGTTCACGGTTCAGCACGAGCCTACGGTGTCGGTGGCGTTCATCGGCACACACCAGAAATCGAGCAGATTCTAGCGAAGAGCGCTGGAGAAAAGGTTCAAATCTCTTTCACCCCAGTATTGGTTCCGATGTCACGCGGCATTCTTGCAGTCAATACGGCTAAGGCGACTGGTCCACTCGACCAGCTTCACCACGCCCTGACCGAGTACTACGCGGGCGAGACCTTTATCAAGGTCCTTCCACTAGGCCAGTGGCCGCAAACTGCGAGTGTTCTTGGTTCAAATGTTTGCGAAATCGGAATCGCTCTGGACGAGCATGCCGGCCGAGTAGTCGTGGTCTCGGCGATCGACAACCTAGTCAAGGGCACTGCGGGAGCGGCAATTCAATGCCTCAACCTTTCACTCGGTCTAGCCGAGGACACCGGTCTTACTTTGAACGGGTTGGCTCCCTGATGTTGAAAAGCGATCAGCCAGACTCTGCGCTAGCTAGGGTCAAAGCGGAGACCCTGATCGAATCGCTGCCCTGGCTGAAACGCTTCCATGGCAAGATCATCGTCGTTAAGTTTGGCGGAAACGCCATGGTCGACGACGCCTTGCAGAAGTCTTTCGCGGAAGACATGGCGTACCTGCGCTGGATTGGGCTTCGTCCCGCGGTGGTTCACGGCGGTGGTCCGCAAATCACCGCGCGCTTGGCTGAACTCGGTTTATCGAGTGAGTTCATAGGTGGTCTGAGAGTTACTACAAGGGAAACCATCGAAGTTGTTCGCGATGTCTTGCGAACCAACATTAGTGCTCGACTAGCAGGCCTAATCGAATTCGCCGGCGCGAAAACCGTTGTCCTAAGCGGTGAAGATCAGAACCTTTTCCTTGCCGAAAAAGTTATGGCCGAGGTTGATGGTGACCAGGTCGATGTCGGTCTCGTTGGGGAGGTAGTTTCGGTTGACCCATCGGCCGTCTTAGAGGCTTTGGACGTGGGTAAGGTTCCAGTCATCTCAACCGTCGCTCCTTCGCTCGCCGATGGTTTACTAAACATCAACGCCGACCAAGCAGCCAGTTCATTGGCCATTGCGCTTGGAGCTGAAAAGCTGGTCGTTCTAACCGACGTTCCCGGTCTTTACGCGGATTGGCCTAATCGCGAATCCCTGCTCAGCGAAGTCACCATCGATGATCTTCGGGAACTCCTTCCAAGACTCCAAAGCGGAATGATTCCAAAAATGAGTGCCTGTTTGCAGGCTGTTGAGAGCGGTGTCCCGAGTGCTCACATCATCGATGGCCGCACTCCTCACAGCATCTTGCTAGAAATCTTCACCAAGTCCGGTTACGGCACAATGGTCGTTCCCTAAGGAGAAATGAACTGATGGTTAGACACTTTCTAAAGGACGACGACATCACCGCTGCAGAGCAAGCGGAGATTTTGAAGCTTGCCCTAGATGTCAAGCAAGACCCTTACAAATTCCGCCCATTTGAAGGTCCGAAAACGGTTGCCCTGATTTTCGACAAAACTTCTACTCGAACCAGAGTTTCATTTACCGTCGGGGTCGCCGACCTCGGGGGTAACCCGATGGTCATTGACACCGGGGTGAGCCAAATGGGCGGCAAAGAGTCTGTCGCCGACACTGCCCGTGTCCTTGACCGTCAGGTGGCCGCCATTGTTTGGCGAACGTATGCGCATTCCGGCCTTGAGGAGATGGCGGCAAATTCTTCAGTTCCTGTGATCAACTCGCTCTCCGACGACTATCACCCTTGCCAGATTCTGGCCGACCTACTAACCATTAAAGAGCACAAGGGTGACCTCGCTGGCTTGACCATTGCCTACGTTGGCGACGCCGCGAACAACATGGCTAACTCTTACCTTTTGGGTTGTGCGCTAGCCGGAATGCACGTTCGCATCGGTGCGCCCGCCGCCTACGCCCCAGACTCCAAGATCGTTCAGCGAGCAGAAGCAATTGCAAGCGAAACCGGTGGATCCATATCGGTTTTTGGAACTCCCGACGAAGCAATTACGGGTTCGGACGTTGTCGCTACCGACACTTGGATTTCGATGGGGCAGGAGTCGGAGAAGCAAAAACGCATCGACGCATTCAACGGATACACCATCCATGGCCAGCTCATGAAGCTTGCGAAACCTGATGCCATCTTCCTTCACTGCCTTCCTGCGTACCGTGGCTTCGAGGTTAATGCCGACGTCATCGATGGTCCTCAGTCAGTGGTTTGGGATGAAGCCGAGAATCGTCTGCACGCGCAAAAGGCTCTGATGATTTGGCTCTCCCAAGAATCGCTCTAGGTAAGATTGACCCTGTTCAAACCATAAGGAGCTTCATGTCGAATCGTGCCGGTGACGCTGGCGCCCTATGGGGCGGTCGGTTTGAAGGCGGACCTGCCGAATCGGTTGCCGCTCTAAGCCGCTCGATTCACTTCGACTGGCGCTTGGCCAGCTACGACATTGCTGGAACTCGCGCCCACATCAAGGCGCTGCACTCGGCTGGATATTTATCCGTTCCAGAGCTAGAGAAGCTCGACAAATCTTTGTTGCAACTTCTAAAGCGCATCCAAGATGGAAGTTTCATCGCTAAGCCTTCCGACGAAGATGTTCACTCCGCCCTTGAACGTGGGCTTATTGAAATCGTCGGCGCGGAACTTGGCGGCAAGGTTCGAGCCGGACGTTCACGCAACGATCAAATCGCCACATTGATCCGCACCTATCTGCTAGATGAAGCCGACCATCTTGCAGACCTGGTTTTTCAGTTGATTCAGGTCATTACCGATCGCGCTGAAGAGAACCTCGCCGTGGCCATGCCCGGTCGCACGCACTTCCAACACGCACAGCCGGTGTCTCTGGCGCACCACCTTTTGGCTCACGCCTGGCCGCTTTCGAGAGACCTCGAACGTTTGGCCGAGTGGCGCGGGCGCGCCTCACTTTCGCCATATGGCGCCGGCGCCCTAGCGGGTTCAACGCTAGGTCTCGACCCACACTTGGTTGCCAAAGAACTTGGGCTCAGCGGTCCAACTCAGAACTCCATGGACGCCACCGCCAGTCGCGACGTAGTAGCCGAGTTCACTTTCATTTGCACGCTCATAGGCATAAACCTTTCGAGGTTCAGTGAAGAAATCATCATTTGGGCAACGGCCGAGTTTGATTACATCAAACTTGACGATGCTTACTCGACCGGCTCTTCGATCATGCCTCAGAAGAAGAACCCCGATGTCGCCGAATTGGCTCGAGGTAAATCAGGGCGCATCATTGGTAATCTAACTGGTTTACTGGCGACGTTGAAAGCTTTGCCGCTCAGTTACAACCGTGACCTTCAAGAAGATAAAGAACCGGTCTTTGACACTGTTGACACCCTTGCTGTTCTGCTTCCAGCTTTCACTGGCATGGTCGCCACTATGACGTTCAACAAAAACCGGCTTGAGTTGCTAGCTCCAGCCGGATTTGCACTTGCAACCGACGTCGCTGAGTGGTTGGTAAAGCAGAAGGTTCCATTCCGAGACGCTCATGAAATCACCGGCGAACTAGTCTCATTCTGTGAAAAGAACGGTCTTGAACTTCACCAGGTTCCGGATGCTGAGATGGCCAAGATTTCCAAGAAGCTAACCCCAGAGGTCAGAGACGTGCTTTCGGTTTCTGGCTCCATTAAAGCTCGCTCGGGTGCAGGTGGTACCGCGCTACCTAGAGTCATCGAGCAAATCTCAGCATTACGCAAGCTAGTAGCCAAGGGAGCAAATTAATGACCAATCCGGCTATTCTCGCAACCCAAAGCAACGACTCGTCATTTGGGCACGTCCTAGATGAATTGAAGTGGCGTGGGTTGGTGGCTCTATCGACCGACGAACAAGAGCTACGAGCCGCGCTGGATGGTCAGATAACTTATTACTGTGGTTTTGACCCAACCGCACCCAGCCTGCACCTCGGAAACCTGGTTCAGTTGCTAACAATGCGAAGGCTACAACTGGCCGGCCACAAACCCCTCTGTTTAATCGGTGGCTCAACAGGCTTGGTCGGGGATCCTCGCCCTAGCGCCGAACGCACTTTGAACGATAAGTCCACGGTTGCCGAGTGGGTCTATAAGTTGGGGTTGCAGGCGTCTCGCTTTCTTTCCTTTGAAGGAGACACCAAGGCGAGGCTCGTAAATAACCTCGACTGGACCGAGCCCATGAGCGCCATTGATTTCCTCCGTGACATAGGAAAGCACTTCCGAGTCGGAAAGATGCTATCCAAGGATGCCGTGTCAGCTCGCCTCAACAGCGACGCCGGAATTTCGTTCACGGAGTTCAGTTATCAAATACTTCAGGGTCTCGACTTTTTGGAACTTTACCGACGATTCGACTGCGTGCTGCAAACCGGCGGTTCCGATCAGTGGGGAAACCTGACTTCTGGCACAGACCTGATTCACCGCGTTGAAGGCAAGAGTGCCCACATTTTGGCCACCCCGCTGATCACCAACAGCGACGGCAAGAAGTTCGGCAAGTCAGAAGGTAATGCTGTTTGGTTGGATTCAGAATTCACTAGCCCTTACGCTTTTTACCAGTTCTGGCTCAACGTCGAAGATGCCGATGTCGTCGACCGACTCAAAGTATTCACGTTTTTGTCTCGTGCCGAGATCGAAGAATTGGCACAGGCGACCGCTGACGCACCTTTCCAGCGGGCAGCGCAAAAGCGTTTGGCTCTGGAAGTAACTACGCTCGTGCATGGCGCAGAGGCCGCTGAAGCTGCCATTGCCGCTTCAGCCGCACTGTTCGGTAACGGAGATCTTGAATCCCTCGACACAGACACGCTAAGTGCGGCACTTTTGGAGTTACCAAACGTCACCGCAGGGGATGACCAATCGATCGCCCAGGCACTAGTTGACACTGGCTTGGTGGATAGTCTGTCTGCTGGTCGTCGCGCAATCAAGGATGGTGGCGTGTATCTCAACAACGCGAAGGTCGAAGACGAACTCGCTACCTTGGGTTCTTGGCTCCCTGGAGGTTTTGCTGTGCTGAGGCGTGGCAAAAAGACTCTCGCCGGACTATTTCGCGGCTAAACCGCTCTCCAATAAGAAAAGTACGAAAAATCCCTCGATGGATTTGACTTTAACCGTTACATTCTCGTAGTGTTTATCTGTTGCCCAAAGCTTGGAAATCCTGACTAGGAATTCGGCTCAAGTGCACAAAATCAAAAACTTTCTATCGAGAAAATATTTTGTCGAACGTGTTTGACAAAGTCTTGAAACGTGGTAA
>JBFYOM010000022.1:0-15561 GCA_041303805.1 Micrococcales bacterium | reverse complement strand
TATCTTGACCTTTGGAAGCTTGGGCTCGACTACGACCAGCCATTCCAAGTCACCGATCTGTTCACGGGTAAATCGCGAAGTATCAGCGCAAAGAGTTTTGTTCGGATTGACCCGAACGAGCAGCCCGTCCTAGTTCTTCGCGTAGATCGTGAAAACTGATTGTGAATGCCAAGGCTGAGCCAGTTGCTCCAACGGTAGAAGCGGAAGTTCTAGACAGGGTCAGCAATGGTCGTTACTTCGACCCACACAGCGTTCTTGGGGTGCATCCAATAGAGGGCGGTTGGGTTATCAGGACCCTGCGCCCGTTGGCGAAAAGCGTCACGGCAGTGCTAGGCAAGCAGAGCATTGAGTTGGCTCATAGCTTCAACGGCATCTTCGAAGGCGTTGTCGCCCAGAAGGCTAAACCTAAGTATCAAATTCATGCCATCTACGACGACGGCGAATGGCTGTCTGAAGATGCCTACTCGTTCGCCCCAACCATTGGCGAACTCGATCTGCACCTGATATCCGAAGGGCGTCATGAGCAGTTGTGGCAGGCTCTCGGGGCAAACCTTCGAGACGGCGGAGTGGCATTTGGGGTCTGGGCACCAAACGCTCAAGCGGTTCGGGTCGTTGGCGATTTCAACGGATGGACTGGCACCACTCATGCAATGCGCGTGATGGGCTCCAGTGGGGTTTGGGAACTCTTCGTGCCCGGGCTTACCGTTGGCACAAAATACAAATTCGAAATCCTCACTAAAGCCGGCACTTGGATTACCAAGATAGACCCACTGGCAAAGTTCGCCGAGACTCCCCCGAGCACAGCTTCGGTCGTCACCGCTAGCGACTACAAGTGGAAAGACCAGACCTGGCTCAAGGCACGTTCAAAGCGTGACTCTATAAGTTCGCCAATGAGTATCTACGAACTGCACGTTGGCTCATGGAGAAACGGTCTCACCTATCGGACTCTGGCCGATGAACTGATTCCCTACGTAACCAGACTGGGATTTACGCACGTTGAGTTCATGCCAATCATGGAACACCCGTATGCACCGTCGTGGGGTTACCAGGTGACCGGTTATTACGCACCGACCTCGCGATTCGGCAGCCCAGACGACCTGAAGTTCTTGATTGACCAGTTGCACCAGGCCGGAATAGGTGTAATTCTCGACTGGGTTCCAGCACACTTCCCCAAGGACGAATGGGCACTGGGTCGTTTCGATGGCGAGCCGCTCTACGAACACGCGGATCCACGCCGAGGCGAACACCCAGACTGGGGAACCTTCATCTTTGATTTCGGACGAACCGAGGTTCGCAACTTCCTCGTGGCCAACGCACTCTATTGGCTTGAGGAATTTCACATCGACGGGCTCCGCGTAGATGCCGTGGCCTCGATGCTTTACCTCGACTACTCTCGCGAAGGCAACGATTGGTTGCCCAACGTTCACGGCGGTCGCGAGAATCTGGACGCCATTGCATTCATGCAAGAGGTCAACGCCACCGCTTACCGCAGGAATCCAGGCGTCATGATGATTGCCGAGGAGTCGACAAGCTGGGGTGGCGTTTCGGCACCAACCGATGGTGGCGGCCTTGGCTATGGGTTCAAGTGGAACATGGGCTGGATGAACGACAGCCTCAAGTACATTGAAAAAGACCCGATGTATCGCTCACACCACCACGGGGAAATCACCTTCTCGATGCTCTACGCCTACGACGAGAAATTCATCCTGCCAATTAGCCACGACGAAGTTGTGCACGGAAAGGGTTCACTGCTTTCGAAGATGCCGGGCGACCGTTGGCAACAACTGGCAAACGTTCGTGCCTACCTCGCGTTCATGTGGTCACACCCAGGCAAGCAGCTGCTATTTATGGGTTGCGAACTCGGGCAACTAACCGAATGGAATCAGGAATCTGGGCTTGATTGGTCTGCTCTGGAAGATCCAGCAAGAGCCTCCCTGCAACAATACGTTGGAACCCTAAACCGAATTTATGGCGCTACCCCAGCGCTATGGCAACTGGACCACCAGCAGGCTGGTTTCCAATGGGTGGACGGCGGAAATTCGGCTCAGCAGGTGCTTACCTTTTTGCGATTCGACGGCAAGGGCAACCCGCTCGCCTGTGTCATCAACTTTGCCGGCGCCCCGCATCACGACTTCCAGCTCGGGCTACCTATGCCTGGGGTTTGGGAAGAGATTCTCAATAGCGACGCCGCCGAATTCGGCGGTTCTGGCGTTGGTAACTTCGGTGAGATTCACGCCGATGGCCCTGGTTCACATGGTCAGCCAGTTTCGGCCACTATCCAGGTGCCGCCACTCGGTGCTGTTTGGTTTAGGTCAAAAGCTAGTAAATAAGAGCGGCCAAGCGCGCCCGAGCCGACTTCACATCGCCGTTGTTCGGCCCAGCAATTTCGAAGTATTCAAGAAGACGTGACTGAACAGTGGCTCGCTCCTCCGTTTCCACTTGACCAAAAAGTGAAAGCAATAATTCGAAGGTTGCACCGAAGTCACCAATAGCAGCGAGGACATCCGCGAGAACCATCGCCTCGTCGAAGTTGGTCGGCTGCGATTCCAAAATGGTCTCGTGGTCTAGAGACATGGTTCGCTGCATCAGGTTCACTTGAGCGAGCAGCGCGGAAGTTGCGGCATCTTTGGGGCTCTCTGCTTTGAGCTTGATGAGTAGCTCCAAAGCCTTCTCAATCTCACCTTCGTCGACCAGGGCTAGAGCCTCTTGAAGGGGTTGCGGCAGGGTTGGGATGGCGTCCGCCGCTGCTCCTTCTACCGCTGTTCCGTTGACACCCTGGTCAGACGCGCCGGCAATCAGTTGCTCTAGAAGAGAGACATATTGGGAAGGCGCCAATTGGCCTTCATAAATCGGGACTGGTTGGCCCTTGACGAGCGCAAACAACGACGGCGCTGATTTGGCACCAAAAGCCTGCGCCACGCGTGCTTGGGTTTCCGAGTTCACACGACCGAGCAGGGCTCTGCCATTGACACTTCGAACAGCGGACTCCAGGGCTTCATCGGTGGAACCAAGATATACTTCCATGACCACTGCAACCTGTTTGGAGAGCTCGACCAGGCTTCCAAGGTTTTGCTCGGTAACCTCGGTAACCAAACTTTCAACATTGATGGTTTTGGCGCTATTGGTTCCAGTGTTTGGCAACAGCTTCGAAAGATCCATTCCGCCAGCCAAAGACATTAGAGTGACTTCACCTTAAGCAGACCGGTTTGCCAGCCGAGTAACCTGATCTTTGACTCCTGCCCTACTGAAGGCACGTAGAAGAGCAACATGTCGCCATAGGTGGAAACGATTCCCTTGATTGAACCCTTGGCACCAAGCGCAACCTGCTGAAGTTCGTTTACGGTGATTCCAGAGTTGCTCCTCTTAGGCTTAATCGTGGTGATGTCATGCATGTAAACGGCTACCAAGGCACCGCCATCCGCTGTAGACAAACCAATTGGTTGAGGGTCAGCCAAAACGTGCTGATAGGTAAGTTTGGCTTTCGTGAGAGTTGCCACTTGCTTCTTCTGTTCTTCCGAGATACTCGAATAGAAAGTGTCATTTTGAAGTTCAAAATTTCCAAAATAGCTTGATGCAGGCCCACCATCAATAACAGAACCATAGGCCTCTGGAAGCAATTGTGGGGCTAGTTCCAGATATGCAGAGTCAGGGAGAACGGGAACGCTTCCATCTGCCGTTGCGGGCATATCAGGGAGTTTTACACCGGAGGCCAGGGTTGCCAAATACCAAACCTGATACTGCTTTCTAGGTGAATCTTGTCGCAGTACCAGCATGAGAGGTGCCCGGCCCTCTTCTGCCCCGGTTGCAACCATCAGCGAGCGTGGCCAAGTGTTAGTTGCTGCCGGAAGACTGAGAGTAAGCGGCGAGGCGTAAATCGGTTCAAGTTTTGGAGCCTTTTTAGACTTCTTGATTAGCGTGTAGGCTGCATCACGCATTGCCAGCGCTGGACCTGCAAAACGCGGCAATAGCTGTGAGGTGCTGTTCCCCTCATCGGCGAGCTTCGCAACTTTTGCAACCGAAGTCACAATTCTTCGAATTTGCCCAAGTTCCAACGCTGCTGGCTGACCGACAATTTCTGCTTCGCTGGTCGGCTCTTTCGTTGATTCAGGTGGAGCGGATGTGCAACCTCCAACAAGCGAAACCAGGATCAACGCGGTTGGTGCGATTAGGAAGTTCCTTCCGGCAGCACGACGGCCTCGTGGAGGAAGAGAAGAAGTTCTTTTAGTTCTTCTAGACCTTGGCCCCTGAGGTGCCTTTGGCAGCTTTCGACGCGGACGTCTGGCGTTTCTGATGCTTCGGAAAACCAGAAAATTGTAAACAACCGTGGCCAACATCAAACCGAACCCTGAAAAAATCAAGATATTTGATGGTCCGCGATCGAATTCGTTTATCCATTCGATGCTGACCATATTGGGTGCGGAGGTAAGTCCGTCGCTGGCAATGATTACCGCGTTTTCGTTCTCAGTGGCAACGCGCATGGATACCTTGTTATTGGCGGAACGCTCCGTCCTCCAGAGATCAGAGCCGTTTGGATTTGCAGACGCTTCCGAGCCATCAACGGAGTTTGACGTTAGCTTTTTTCCGGCTGCATCAAGAGTGATGCTCGTGCTGCTGGAGCCGCCAACCCAAGCCTCAATGTCACTCTGACGACCAGTGGCGACATACACTTTGCCTGGCCCAGAAACCGTAACCACGGGCTGCCCAACTTTTTTCTGAAGAACTTCCTGTGAGATCACAAGTAGCGGGTTTGGATTCTCCAAGGTGATGGTCACCGGCTTGGAATCATTAGGCGCCCAAACGGTTTGCTGAGCAATCCCCAGCAGGGTTAGACCCAGTGCGGTGATGTAGAGCACGACCGAGATGAGAAGGCGCATCACTATCCAATCGGGGTAAACTTGTGGTTTAGACCATTCTACGCAAAACCCATAGGAGTGTTTCTTGAGCGGCGATGAAACCGAGTTTGGCACAGCGATGCGCGGCTACGACCGCGATGCTGTCGACGAAGCAATTCGGATTCTGCGCAAAGAACTTCTCCAGGTAAATGGCATCAACGCTCAGCTTGTTAGCGAATTGCGTGAAAAAAGTGAACTTTTAGAAAACCTGCAGGCACAGCTATCCGAGGTTGGCTCACCAAACTACGCCTCGGTCGGTACTCGCGCCGCCTTGATTCTAAGCACGGCAGAGGAACAGTCGCTGCGTATCGTCGCCGATGCCGAAGCCCAGAGATCGCGAGTTCTAGGTGACCTGGAGGAAGAGTTAGTCAACCTACGAGCCGAAGCCAAAGAATATTACGATTCGCTGGTTTCCGAAGCTCAGAGGCGATCAGAGCGACTCCAGAGCACAGCCAAGGCAGAATACGATGAGATACTCCGTGACGCTGCTGAGAAGGCTTCAGACCTAATCAATGAGGCAACCCGAGAAGCCGGTGCCATTCGCGGAAACATCGCCACCGAAGCCGCGAAACTTAGGTCCACAACCAAGCGAGAAACGGAAGCCATGAAAGCCGACGTTGCGCGAAAACTGAGCGAACAACGTTTGATTGAATTCCGCAAACTTAATAAAGAAGCGAACGTTGCTGCAGCTGGTGAGTTGGTCTCCGAACAGTTCCGCATTGACCTCGATCTTGAACTCGCTGGGCGCCGAGCCGAAGCCGAAGCCGAGTATCTGAAAAAGCATCAAGAGGCGGTTGCGGCAACGCAGAAGTACCTGGATGACGCTCAGAGCTCACTAACAACAGCTCAGGTTCGGGCAAATGCAGCCAGACTCGAGGCCGAAACCCTTGAAGCCGCAGCCAAATCGGTCAATAAGCGCACCAAAGACGAAGCTAGAGAAAAGGCCGAAGAAATCTTGGTTGCAGCTCAAACCGAGGCTCGGGCAATAGTTGCCGAGGCCGAGAACAAAGCCAGAAACGAAGTTCGCAGGCTAAAGGCCGCCATCGGGAAACTCAACGATGAGCGGGATGCCGTTGCAATTTACCTCAAAAACCTAAGAACAGTCGTTGAGGCTGCTGAAAAATCAATCGCGGAGTAACCATGTCAGTCTCGAAAAAATCGCCTGAAACTAAAGAGCGAAAGTTACACATTCACAATTCATTTCAAGTTGGTTTCCTCGGTGGTCTCGGAGTTCTCACGGCACTGCTTGTAGGCCAGTCTCTGATTTCGCTGGCCACTGTTTTGACGTACATGTCGGCCGCAATTTTTATTGCTTTGGGTCTGGACCCTGTGGTTCGGTTTCTCGAGTCCAAAGGGTTCAACCGCGCCCTAGCCATCACAACAGTGATGCTTTCGATTCTTTCGATTGCGGCCGCACTGATCATCGCCGTGGTACCTAGCGCCATCGAAGAAACCGGAGCACTCTTAACCAACGCTCCGGCACTGGTTGCGAACCTAAATCAACTTGACTTGGTTAAGAACTTAGACGAACAGTTCGACGGCGCGGTGTCGTCAGCCATCAGCGGCTTAGCCACGTTCCTTGCTGACTCTTCGAATTGGCCGGTGATGATTGGTGGGGTTGTTCAGGTGGGGCTCGGCCTTGTAAATGGTTTGGTTGGCTTCATCGTGATTCTGACCCTGAGCCTCTACTTCATGGCTTCGCTTTCTAAGTTCAAGCGCTTTGTGTATTCGTTGGTTGCCGCTTCGAACCGAGAGACCTTTAGTTCACTTGCTGAAGAGGTTGCGGCCTCGGTTGGTCGCTACGTGAGCGGTCAAGCAACCGTTGCCCTAATCAATGCAACTCTGGGGTTCATAGTCATGACAATTTTTGGGGTTCCATTTTCCGTAGTGTTAGCCTTCGTCACGTTCCTGCTAGCTCTAATCCCACTGGTTGGAGCCTTTTCCGGAGCCGCCATCGTCACTCTGGTAGCACTTACTGTAAGCCCTTCAACGGCCTTGTTTGTTGGGATCTACTATCTGGTTTACATGCAAATCGAGGCTTACGTAATCAGCCCCCGAATAATGAATAAAGCGGTCTCAGTGCCAGGTGGCGTCGTTGTGGTGGCGGCTTTGGCAGGTGGAACACTATTTGGAATCATGGGCGCCCTGGTTGCCATCCCGGTCGCTGCATCAATTATCTTGGTGCTTCGAAAAGTGTGGATGCCAGCGCAAAACACTCGCTAGAGCAGCACCGTCTCTGGAACTGGATAAGCGGTTGGATTTACTGCCCTAACTATCTCGTTTAGAACTCGTTTGGTCTGAGTCTCACCCACCCAGAGGTGTTTGCCATCCTCAATCGCAACGAACTCGAGTTGTGAGATTGCTGCGAATCTCTCCCGCGCTTCTTGAGGTTTTAGATAGTCATCGAATTCGGGAATCAAAGCCACCACCCGCTTCCCGTTTTGGTTCCATCGAGCCACTTCACCCGCGGAAGTGCGATGAAGCGGTGGCGCCAAAAGAATTGCGCCGGTGACTGGCTGGTTGTAGCCATACTTCAGAGCAAGTTCAGTTCCAAAACTCCAGCCGACCAACCACGGGTTTTCTAACCCTCGGCTTTGAGCGAACTTGACCGCTGCAACAAGGTCGGCCTCCTCGGCAATACCTTCACCGAATGAACCTTCGCTGGTTCCCCGTGGCGATGCAGTTCCGCGAGTGTTGAATCTAATGACGGCAATGTTCGCTAGTTCCGGTAGACGATTGGCGGCCTTGCGATAAATATGTGAGTCCATGAAGCCGCCATGGGTTGGCAACGGGTGAAGAGTTATTAGGGTGGCGGCCGGGGTTTTTCCGACTGGCAGCGCAAGTTCGCCAACGAGAGTTAAACCGTCAGAGGTTAGTAAAGTAATTTCCTCCCGAACGCTGGGCAGTTCGATTCCCGAACGAATTTCAACAACTTGGCTCAAAGAAGAGTTCCTTGAAACTTGGTCCAGCAAGTGGTGTGAAAATGCCGCCTAGTGTCGACGCCTCGAACTTCGTCCCAGGCAACAATATGGCTTACGCCTACGGTTATGTCCAGATTGCAATGAGGGCAGATCCACGATTTGTCAGTCTCGGCATTTCGCCCGGTGGAAGTTTGCACCGTATAGGGGACTCCGCGCTTTACTTCGGTGCGCTTTACCCCTGAACGAACTCGATCCATATCGAGCTCTTCGTGGTCGTTAGCCCCCTTGGAGCGCTTTGGGCGGTTCGAGCGCGGCATTAGTACCAGTTAACGCGGTCCGAGTGCGCCAGCGCGGCACAAGGTGTGCCGTAGCGACCATCGATGTAGCCTAGGCCCCAGTTGATCTGAGTTTCAGGATTGGTAAGCCAGTCCGCACCTGCAGTGGCCATTTTGTTGCCTGGCAGCGACTGCGGGATGCCGTAGGCGCCGGAGGACTTGTTATAGGCATTGACGCGCCAGTTAGATTCTCGGTTCCAAAGCTTGACTAGGCAGGAGTACTGCTCCATTCCCCAGCCAAATTTAGCCATTTTTCCATAGGCGATCGCTTGAACCGTGTCTGCGCTAGGCACAACCGCCAGCTCCACAAATACCTTGACGGCGTCCGCGCCCGAGAGGACTTCATAACCGCCTCTCGCCAATGAGACTTTAACCGGCTCTGCCTTTTCGGCGACTTCAAAGTAGTCAACGTAATTCACCTGCGAAGCGCTAGCCGAAATGGAGCCGAAATACGGGTCAATTGCAGTCACTAGTGAAAGAGCCGCCGTTAGCGTGAAACCCCAGGTGCGGCGAATTGTTTTAGGGTCAACGCTGTCTGCCAAGCCCAAACGGGTGGCAATAGCCTTGACTCGGTCTTTCGCAGGAGAAAAAAGGCTACGACGATCTGCTGTGTGACGGCCCATTTCACCTCCGAAAACATCTGCTTAGTCAAAACTTAAGTCTAGTTTCCAGATGTACTGTGCGCCAGACCCAGTTTCTAAGGAAGCGTCTGCTTGGGGCAGCTACCAAGAACCCGAACCATTTTGGTCTTTTCCGCGGTGGTTACCCAGAGTTTGTATTTACGTTTAACGGACAATTGGCGAGCAACGTACTTGCACTGATAGGCCAGCCTCGGAAGAAACCTCGAGGCATCCTTGTCGCTTTTTGAAGCGTTCGTCGGTCCGTCCACTGCCAGGAGATTCAGCGGATCATTAGCCAACTGGTACCGGGACGTTGATGAAATCTTTTGGGCACCCGTCTTCCAGGCATTGCTAAGCGCAACAACATGGTCAATCTGAACTGCCGAGGAGGTTCTTACTCCCCTTACGAACTTAATGGTCTTGGCTGTATAAGGATCTTTTAGTGTTCCAGTTTGAACAATGCACCAATCAGTTGTTCTTCTAGTAATTTTGGTCAGGTCGCGGGTCAATATGTAGTTGCGCAGATCACAGGCGCGAGTGGTGCCGCTTGAGGTCTTCATGTTTATGCGACCCCAAGAACTAGAAAACTTGCTTCGCTTGTATCCGTCCTGACTTTCCAGTGATTTAGGAACCAGAGACTTTACATACTTCAGGGCATTAGTAGAGCTGGTCGCTTGGACCGGCGGGTGAATCGCCGCTTGGGATGATTGTTGGGGCACCAGGAGCAACAGCAACAACAGGCTGTAGGAAACGCTCTTTTTGAATAAACTCGACCATCCGATCGACATAGGCATCAACTTGCGACTCAATGTAGCCTCCCCTTTGCAACTTGAACTTGAGTTCTCTCAACTCATCCAACGAAATTTCGTCCTCGCCAGCTACGTGTTCAACGAACAAATCTAGCAAGGCGTCTACCTGCGTTCGAGCATAACCCTTGCCTAAGACACTCAACTTCGAGAATCTCCTGCCCTTTGGTCGATCGGTTCGACCTAGTAGCAATTGTTTCAAATCTCTCGTTTCAAAGTTTGTACGCTTTGCTTCACGTTCAGCAAATGTGTCTTGCAGTTTGTCGAGCGCCGCATCGACTGCAGCCGTTTGATAACCGCCCTTTTCGAGCTTGAATGCCGCTGAAGTCAGTTCCCGCCAGTCGAGCACCTTGAAGGCTGGATTCGCGTACTGGTCCCGAGCGCGCGCTAGGACCTGGTCGACCTCGGTGACGCTGTAGCCGTATTTACCCTTGGCAACTTTTGGAAGTGACGACATGGCTTCTCCTTACAGACCAAAAAGAGTAACAAAGACATAGGTAACAAGAGACGCTGGCAAAAGTGAATCTAATCGGTCCATCAAACCACCGTGACCAGGCAGAAGCGAGGACATGTCTTTGACACCGAGATCACGCTTGATCAGCGATTCTGCAAGATCTCCGAAAACAGCGGCAAGAATCAGTGCCGCTGCCAAGATTAGGCCGTACCACCATTCGAGACCCAAAAGGAAAACCATCAAAAGAATGGTCGAAACTGTTCCGGCGATAATCGACGCGAGCAACCCTTCCCAGGTCTTTTTGGGGCTTACACCTGGAGCCAACTTGTGGCGGCCCAACTTCCTTCCAACGAGGTAGCCAAAGGTGTCGATGAGGGCAACCGGAACAACGAAAGCCAGCACCCAAGCAGGGCCCTTTTCGTCCTTTGAAAGCAGGAGCACCGCAAACGAAAGAGTTAGTGGAAGGTAAATGACCACGAACGCGGCCGCCGCCAAATCCTTCACGGTTTTCTCGAAGGTGTGAGCCACGCTTCTGCGTTTCTCCCAAAGGATGTGAACCAAGCGCCAAATCATCAGAGCAACTGAAGTTGCCAAAGTGAAAATCCACTGACCTTGAGCGCCCCAAATGTAGGTTGCAGGCATGATTAGGGCGGATCCGACCATCGCCGGAACCCTTGGTACATACCAACCCTTTAGCCGAAGGGCTGTTGAAATTTCCCATACCCCCACGGCAATCGCGACGGACAAGAGGACGATGAAAAGTTCTTTCACGATAAGAATTGAGAGCAGAAAAAGCGCCCCAAGCAGAGTTCCATAGAAAACTGATTTGGAAAGGCTCCT
The DNA here is from genome assembly GCA_041303805.1 of Micrococcales bacterium. Classification (GTDB taxonomy): domain Bacteria; phylum Actinomycetota; class Actinomycetes; order Actinomycetales; family Microbacteriaceae; genus Rhodoluna. Next base: position 4,693 of record JBFYOM010000022.1, on the reverse strand, counting down.
GCCCCCGTCTTGGCTCTTATCGTCAGACACTAGACCTCGAGTAGCTCGGCTTCTTTGCGCTTCAATGCATCGTCAATAGCATCGACAGTCTGCTTAGTTAGGGCGTCAAGTTCTTTTTCGGCTCTAGCTAGGTCATCTTCGCCGGCGGCGCCATCCTTCTTCAAAGCAGCGAGATCGTCGTTGCCCTTTCTACGAATGTTGCGCACCGCTACGCGGGCATCCTCAGCCTTAGCCTTGACGAGCTTCACGTATTCCTTACGACGATCTTCGGTTAGGTCAGGAAGTGAGGCACGGATCGTGGTGCCGTCGTTGTTGACGGTAGCGCCAAGGTTTGGCTCATCACGAATGGCTTTCTCAATGGTGATTAGCGCGCTCTTGTCGTAAGGAGTGATGTTCAGGGTGCGAGCCTCAAGGTTCTGCATAGACGCCAACTGACCCAATGGTGTTCCGGTGCCGTAGTAATCGACCATGATTTTCTGGAACATTGCTGGGTTTGCTCGACCGGTACGAACGGAAGAAAAGTCGTCCTTGGCGGCCTCAAGCGCCTTCCCCATTTTGTCCTTGGTGCTGGTGATGATTTCCGAAATCAATTGATTCTCCTTGTACTAAAACTTATTTATGCCGAAACGTAGGTTCCGATTGCCTTGCCACGAATAGCGTCGGTGATGTTGTTCTTGCCCTGCATTGCGAATACGCGCATTGGCATTTTGTTGTCCATGCAAAGGCTAAACGCGGTGGCGTCGACAACCTTGAGCCCCTGAACCAAGGCCTCCTGATAGCTAATTTTCTCGAGTTTGCGAGCCTTCGGGTCTTTCCTGGGGTCGGCCGAGTAAACGCCGTCTACCCCGTTCTTGGCAACCAAGACTTCGTCGGCCTTAATCTCCAGTGCGCGCTGAGCGGCGACGGTATCGGTTGAGAAATATGGCATTCCAGCGCCTGCACCAAAAATAACAACGCGCCCTTTTTCGAGGTGACGAATCGCGCGCAGCGGAATGTAAGGCTCGGTGACCTGGGCCATGGTGATGGCTGATTGAACGCGAGTGTCAACGCCAGCCTGTTCTAGGAAATCCTGAAGCGCTAGCGCGTTCATAACGGTGCCCAACATACCCATGTAGTCGGCTCTGGAGCGATCCATGCCTCGCTGCGAGAGTTCAGCACCGCGGAAGAAGTTTCCGCCACCCACGACGATAGCAATCTCGGTGGTTTTTGCTCCTTCAGCTATTTCTTTGGCAAACGCAGAAACAAAATCTGGATTGACACCAAGATTGCCTCCACCGAACGCCTCACCCGAAAGTTTTAGTAAAACACGACGTTTATGTGGCATGACTTCCTCCTACATACATCCTAGGCGGGCAAGCGAAAAGGCCCGACCGATTCGGCCGAGCCTTTTCAACAATTTTGGTTAGGCGCCTACGCGGAAGCGTACGAAGCCAGAAACCTTTAAACCTGCGTTGTCCAAGACCTTAGCAACCGACAACTTGTTGTCCTTTGCAAAGTCCTGCTCGAGAAGAACGTTCTCCTTGAAGAAACCAGTTACACGGCCTTCAACGATCTTTTCTAGCGCTGCTTCAGGCTTGCCTTCGTTACGAGCGGTTTCTTCGGCAATGCGACGTTCGGTTGCAACAACATCTGCAGCTACATCGTCGCGGGTTAGGTGGTTTGGCGAGAATGCGGCGATGTGAACTGCAACATCGTGGGCGGTCTCGTCGTCGTTACCCGAGTAAGCAACTAGCACGCCAACCTGTGGAGGTAGGTCCTTGCTGGTGCGGTGAAGGTAAGCGTCAACCTTGGCATCTTCAACAACAGCGACGCGACGAAGTTCAACCTTTTCGCCCATGATTGCTGCCTCGTCGTTGATGGCGTCGGCAACCGACTTGCCACCTAGGTTCGCGGCCAAAGCTGCCTCTAGAGTCTTGGCACCCGCTGCAACAACAGCATCGGCGATTGACTCTGCAAGTGAAACGAACTTCTCCGCCTTAGCAACGAAGTCGGTCTCGCATGCAAGTTCAAGCAGGTAACCGGTTCCGCCACTAACGCGAGCAACTACCAAACCATTGCTGGTGGTTCGTCCTTCACGCTTGGTAACGCCCTTTAGACCCTTAAGGCGTAGAACCTCCATGGCCTTCTCGCCGTCGCCGTTAGCTTCGTCGAGGGCGTTCTTGCAGTCCATCATGCCAGCGCCTGAGCGCTCGCGTAGGGCCTTTACATCTGCTGCGGTGTAGTTCGCCATTACTCTGCGTCCTTCTCTGCTGGAGCAGCTTCAGCCGCTGGGGCCTCTACTGCAGGGGTTGCGGTCGCGTCGCTGCTAAGCAGTTCCTGCTCCCACTCGGCTAGTGGTTCAACTTCTTCCGTCTTCGAATGCTTCGACTTCAAACCTTCGGCAACTGCGTCAGCGATTACGCGGGTAAGTAGAGCGATCGAGCGAATTGCGTCGTCGTTTCCAGGGATACCGATGGTGACCTCATCTGGGTCACAGTTGGTGTCGAGGATACCGATTACTGGAATTCCTAGCTTCTTGGCTTCGGTGATGGCTAGGTGCTCTTTGTTGGTGTCGACAACCCAAAGCGCAGATGGCTGACGGGTTACGTTACGAATACCACCAAGAGACTTCTCTAGCTTGTCTTTTTCACGACGAAGGATAAGAAGTTCCTTCTTGGTTAGACCGGTCTTGGTCTCCCCCGAGAAGTCCATGACTTCTAGTTCCTTTAGGCGAGTTAGACGCTTCTGAATGGTCTGGAAGTTAGTTAGAAGGCCCCCCAACCAACGCTCGTTGATGTAAGGCTGGCCAACACGCTGCGCCTGCGAGGCGATAGCTTCCTGAGCCTGCTTCTTGGTTCCAACGAACATAACCGAACCACCGGCTGCAACAAGGTCCTTGACGAACTCGTAAGCCTGGTCGATGTGGGTTAGCGACTTCTGAAGGTCGATGATGTAGATACCAGAGCGGTCGGTTAAGATGAAGCGCTTCATCTTTGGGTTCCAACGACGGGTCTGGTGCCCGAAGTGCACGCCGCTGTCTAGCATCTCGCGCATTGTTACTACTGCCATGGCAGTTTCTCCTTTTGGCACAAAAGTGCCACTCAGTTGTTTTGCTCCCAGCGGTTGCTGTTTGCACCTGGTGTCGAATCGAAAACAGCCAGCAAGCTGGACCGAGTGTTTAGGATTTGGATCGACACGCGAAGTCAACGCCGAAACGTTGCTAAAACAAGACTACCAGCGAGATCCATCAACTTTTCCACCGAATTACAAAAACTCGTTCCAACTGTCCGAAACTTGCGATGCTAGCCAGATGAGAATGAACCGTACAACTTTTGCCCTACTCTTTGCCGTTGGTGCACTTTTGGTTCACTCTCAAGTTCAGCCAGCAAATGCGAGCAGAGCGGGAGTCTGGAGAGCCCCGGTTGATAGTCCTCAACTAGTTGCCGAGTTCCGGCAGCCAACATCTGATTGGTCAGCTGGACACCGGGGTGTCGACTATCTGGTTTCGCAGGGGCAATTTGTATTTGCGCCGTTTGAAGGCTTGGTGAGCTTTGCCGGAGTTGTCGTTGACCGTTCAATCGTGACTCTAACCCACGAAAACGGTTTGAAGTCGAGCGTTGAACCAGTCTGTCCGTCTGTCGCGAAAGGAGACCAAGTGAACACGGGTCAAGCCATTGGTGTGGTCTGCCGAGTAGGAACTTACGCCTCGCACTGCGGCTTTGATACCTGCCTCCATTTCTCAACTCGAAGTGAAAACGGGTACCTTTCTCCGCTTGCCCTGATCGGTGGCTTGTCTCCAAGCCGACTTAAGCCCTGGGGTGGGCTGACTTGTAGCCAGATTGAAGACGTTCAATGCTGACATGAGTATAAATCTGAGTAGTGCCCAGGCTGGCGTGCCCTAAAAGTTCCTGCACGGCTCTGAGGTCTGCTCCACCATCAAGCAGATGCGTTGCTGCCGTATGGCGGAGGGCGTGCGGTCCAGCCGCTCCAATGGCGGTCGGGGCCAAGGCCCCTGCTACAAGTTCATATATTTGTCGAACCCCAACACGTTGACCGTTCTTGCTTAGGAAAAGTTCGAACGATGTTTTCGGCGAAACTAGGCTCGGTCTCCCCTGATTCAGCCAGCGTTCAATAGCGGATTCGCAAGGAGTGCCGTATGGAATCATGCGCTGCTTGTTGCCTTTACCGGTGACTTGCACCAAGCGGCGGCCGTGATCAATATCCCCAAGATTCAAACCCGCAATTTCACTAACTCTGGCGCCGGTTGCATAGAGCAACTCAACAATTGCCAAGTTTCTGAGTGAAATCGGTTCATTTTCGGAGGCGGCTTCCTCCAAAACCTTGAAGACATCTTCCATCGCCTCACGAGTAACCACCTTTGGAAGCGATTTATTTGCCTTGGGTGTTCTAAGGCGCAATCCCGGATTCGTCTCTAATTCACCCTGTTCTAATAGCCATGCGGTGAATGATCTGGCGGCGGCGGTCTTTCGGGCCATCGAGGATTTGGCTAGCCCGCGCTCGCTCAACGTGAATAGCCAGGTCCTGAGCGATTCGAGATCGATTTGGTCAGGAGATGGAACGCCGGAACCTTCTAAATAATCAACCAAGTCCTCTAAATCCGTTAGATAACCCCGGACGGTGTGCTTTGAGAAGCCTCGCCCAGCTTCAAGATGAACGCGGAAGCGATCTAGTGCTGAAACGAAGTTATTGGTCA
>JBFYOM010000021.1:0-15927 GCA_041303805.1 Micrococcales bacterium | reverse complement strand
CGTTGTCGATTGTTTGGTCGACTCCTGGTGCTGCACTGCTGGTTGCATCGGGAACCCTCAATCTCGGCTTCGATGTTGCCGTTGGGTCTTTTATCGTCACCGGTGTTTTGCTGGCTCTAACCGGGCTCTGGCCGGCTCTCGGTCGGGTGGTTTCATCGATCCCGAAGCCGATCGCTTCGGCCATGTTGGCTGGTGTGATTTTCACTTTCTGTATTGCGCCGTTCCAAGTGATCACATCTAACCCGTGGGTGATCTTGCCGGCTCTAGTCGTTTGGTTGGTGCTCTATCGCTTCGCAACGCTCTGGGCGGCTCCAGCGGCCATCGCGGTTATGGGTGTTGCGATTGCGGCGACGGTTGAACTACCTACGCCCACGTTGTCTCTGCTGCCGCAGCTTGACTTCACGATGCCTGCCTTCACTCTGGCTGGAATCATTTCGATTTCGCTGCCGCTTTACCTGGTGACCATGGCTTCACAGAACATCCCTGGTATTGCCATCATGAAATCGTTTGGCTTTGAAGTTCCGTTCAAGCCGGTCATGGTTTCAACGGGTCTAGCGACCATAGCCACGGCTCCGATTGGTGGCTTTGCCTATAACCACGCGGCTATCACGGCAGCTCTCAACGCTAATGAGCAGGCTCATAAGGAACCTAAGAAGCGCTATCTGGCTTCGGTTTACGGGGGAGTCGTTTATGTTCTGCTGGCTCTGTTCGCAGTGCCGTTCATGACCTTCGTCCTAGGTGTTCCAGACAAACTTATTTTGGCTATGGCCGGAATTGCGCTCTTTGCCACGATTACCTCGGCTGTTACTGCGGCAACGGAAGATGCCGAACTTCGACTACCGGCAGTGGTTACGTTCCTGGTTGGAGCCTCCGGGTTTTCTGTGTGGGGAATCGGAGCGGCCTTCTGGGCGCTCGTGACCGGAGTTCTTGTTTGGCTAGTTTTGAAAAAGAGAGCCTAGGCTTCTTCCGTCTCGCTCAGGATTACATCCTTCACAGCAAACTCGTTACCCTCTTCAAAGATCAGATCGCTAATCTTTCCGACTGCCTTGAAGTCGGCTTCTAGGAGTCGCAGGGTTGTTAGAACGGACGCAGGGGAGACCAGGGTGGCTGATTCGACATCAGCTTTCATCGAGACTTTGGCGTCCGACTTCGCCTTGCGTAGGCCGAACAGGGCTTCCTTGGCTAGTTCCAGAACGGCAAGGTTGCCGGCGTCTAGACCCTCGGTTAGTTCTTCAGGCTTTGGCCAGGTTGCTCGGTGGATCGAACCGGCATCGGTCTGCCACCAGCTCCAAACTTCGTCGGTTGCGAATGGAAGGAATGGGGCGAAAAGTCTAAGCATGGTGTGCAGGGCTTTGCGCAGGGCTACTGCTGCAGAAGCTTGTTCGAGATTGGTGTAATCACCTTGACCGTAGGCTCGTTCCTTGACCAGTTCTAGGTAGTTGTCGGTGAAGTTCCAGAAGAACTGTTCGGCAACTTCTAGGGCCTTGGTGTGATCGTAGTTTTCGAATGCTGTGGTGGCATCCTTCACAACCTCGGCAAGGTTTAGCAGAAGCGACTGGTCGACAGCTTCAGTGACTTGCGTGATGCCTTCGGCAGGTTCGAAAGAAAGCACGAACTTACTGGCGTTGAGAAGTTTGATGGCAAGGCGGCGGCCGATCTTCATCTGACCTTCGTCGAATGCGGCATCGGTACCAAGACGGGCTGAGGCGGCCCAGTAGCGGACTGCGTCGGCGCCGTGGTTGTCGATAGGTTCTGCAGGTACAACTACGTTGCCCTTGGACTTCGACATCTTCTTGCGGTCTGGGTCGAGGATCCAACCAGAAATCGCGGCATTGCTCCAAGGAAGCAGACCGCTTTCCTGTTCGCTGCGAAGCAAGGTTGAGAAGAGCCAGGTGCGAATGATGTCTTGGCCCTGTGGGCGAAGGTTGAACGGATAAACCTTGGCGTATTTTTCAGGGTCTGAGATCCAGCCGCCGGCAAGTTGCGGGGTTAGCGAACTGGTTGCCCAGGTGTCCATGATGTCTACTTCACCAACGAAACCATTTGGCTGGTTGCGCTGTGCTTCGGTGTAGCCGGCCGGCACATCGGTAGATGGGTCAACTGGAAGTAATTCGTGATCGGGGGTAAGCACGCGGTCGAAGTCTGGGTTGCCGTCGTTGTCGAGGCCATACCAAACCGGAATTGGCACACCGAAGAAGCGCTGACGAGAAATCAGCCAGTCGCCGGTTAGACCGTTAACCCAGTTCTCGTAGCGAACGCGCATGAAGTCTGGGTGGAATGCAAGGTTCTTACCCTGTGCGATTAGCTTCTCTTTCAGATCTTCATCGCGTCCACCGTTGCGGATGTACCACTGGCGGGTCGAAACGATTTCAAGCGGCTTGTCGCCCTTTTCGAAGAACTTGACCGGGTGGGTGATTGGCTTGGCTTCGCCCACCATGTCGCCCGACTCCTGCAGAAGTTCAACGATGCGCTGCTTGGCAGAGAAGGTGGTCTTGCCGGCAAGTTCGGCAAATACTTCTTTGCCCTTTTCCGAGGTTATTGCATCTGGTGCTTCGGAAATTATGCGACCATCCCAGCCGAGAATCGCGCGGTTTGGAAGGTCGAGTTCGCGCCACCAGATGACGTCGGTTACGTCTCCGAAGGTGCAGATCATGGCGATTCCAGAGCCCTTTTCCTGGCTGGCCAGGCGATGAGCAAGAACTGGCACTTCGACGCCGAACAGCGGGGTCGTCACGGTCTTTCCAAACATTGGCTGGTAACGCTCGTCGTCTGGGTGGGCAACCAGGGCAACACAGGCTGGGAGCAGTTCCGGTCTCGTGGTCTGGGCCGTCGAAGCCGATCCGGTGGTAGGCACCAGGCTGTTCGCGGTCTTCAAGTTCGGCTTGGGCAACGGCAGTGCGGAAGGTGACATCCCAAAGAGTAGGCGCCATCGACTGGTAGGCCTCGCCGCGCTCAAGGTTGTTTAGAAAAGCCTTCTGGCTAACCGCCTGAGCGTCAGGAGATATGGTCTGGTAGGTCTGTGACCAGTCAACCGAAAGACCGAGGCGACGCCAAAGGGCTTCGAACTGCTTCTCGTCTTCGCCGGTTAGTTTTTCACAAAGCTCGATGAAGTTGCGGCGGCTGATTGCCAGTTGGTCGGCTGCCTTCGAAGATTTGTTGTCTCCGCCCTCGAACGGTGGAACAAAGTTCGTTTCGTAAGGAAGGCTTGTGTCGCAGCGAACCCCGAAGTAGTTCTGAACACGACGTTCGGTTGGCAGCCCGTTGTCATCCCAGCCCATTGGGTAGTAGACCTCTTTACCCAACATACGTTGGAATCTCGCAACGACGTCGGTGTGGGTGTAGCTGAAAACGTGACCCACGTGAAGCGAACCGGAAACGGTTGGTGGCGGGGTGTCAATCGAGTAGATGTTGGAGCGGTCGGCGGTGCGATCGAATGAGTAAACGCAGTCGGTGTCCCACTTTTCGGCCCACTTGGTCTCAAGACCTTCAACACTCACCTTTTCGGGTGCTGTTGCGGGTTTGAGGAAAGCGGAAGCGGATTGCTGATAAGTCACGTGGGAGTCTCCAAAACTAGCGTTCTAATAAGGTTAACATTGACTTAGAAAACCTTTTGTAAGCCAGAAAGCCTCAAATGTACCCAAAGAGCCAAAACTCTGCCACGCCCGGTGTTAATCCTTCTCCGAGTTTCCCAGAGGTTGAGCAAGGTATTTTGGCTTTCTGGAAGGGCGACGACACTTTTCAGGCCTCGATTGATCAGCGTTCCAAAGAGAACGAGTTTGTTTTCTACGACGGCCCTCCGTTTGCAAACGGGCTTCCGCACTACGGGCACCTGCTCACCGGTTATGCGAAAGACATGGTTCCTCGCTATAAGACCATGCGCGGATTCCGCGTTGAACGACGTTTCGGTTGGGACACCCACGGTCTTCCTGCCGAGGTTGAGGCCGAGCGACAGCTAGGCATCTCTGGCCGGCTCGAGATCGAAAAGTTTGGCATTCAGAAGTTCAATGACACCTGTAAGACTTCGGTCCTAAAGTACACCGAAGACTGGCGCACCTACGTTACCCGCCAAGCGCGCTGGGTCGACTTCGATAACGACTATAAGACCCTAGATAAGGACTACACCGAGAGCGTGCTCTGGGCGTTCAAGGAACTGCACAACAAGGGTTTGATATACGAAGGCTTCAAGGTTTTGGCGTACTGCTGGCGCTGTGAAACTCCACTTTCGAACCACGAACTTCGCATGGACGACGAGGTTTACAAGAACCGTCAAGACCAGACCGTGACCGTTACCTTCCCAATTCTGGAAGGCCAGCGTTTCGCTGGGGTGAAGCTTCTGGCCTGGACCACCACTCCTTGGACTCTGCCAACCAACTTCGCGTTGGCGGTTGGCCCTGAGATTGAATACGCAGTTGTAAACGGCTACCTACTTTCCAAGAGCCTGATCGGCGCTCACTACAAAGAACTTGGCTTTGAATCTGCCGAGGACGCCCAGGCTGCCGTGACCGAAACTGTGATGGGTTCGGAACTTGGCGGAATTCGCTACCAGCGCCTATTCGACTATTACGCCGACGCCGAGAAGTTTGGCACCGAGAATGCCTGGCAAATCCTCGTCGACGACTACGTTGGCGACGGTGACGGAACCGGTATCGTGCACCAGGCACCTGCCTACGGTGAAGACGACCAGCGAGTTTGTGAAAAGGCCGACATCCCGGTTTTGATTTCGGTCAACGAACGCGGTGAGTTCGTGTCGGTTGTCTCCGACTTCGCTGGCAAGCATGCCTTCGATGCCAACAAAGACATCATCGTTTGGCTGAAGGAAAACGGACGACTTTTCAAGCAGGCTTCCTACGACCACCCATACCCGCACTGCTACCGCTGCAAGAATCCGCTGATCTACAAGGCGGTTTCGTCGTGGTTCGTTGAAACCACCAAGGTTCGCGACCGCATGCTGGAGTTAAACCAGGAAATCGACTGGACCCCTGAGCACACCAAGGAGGGTTCGTTTGGTAAGTGGCTAGAGAACGTTCGCGACTGGGCCATTAGCCGCAACCGTTTCTGGGGAGCCCCGATTCCGGTTTGGAAGTCAGACGACCCTGCCTATCCGCGCATCGACGTCTACGGTTCGTTGGATGAGATGGAAGCCGACTTCGGTGTTCGTCCTAGTGATTTCCACCGTCCGGTAATCGATGACCTAACCCGCCCGAACCCAGATGACCCAACCGGCAAATCGACCATGCGTCGTGTGCCCGAGGTTTTGGACTGCTGGTTTGAGTCTGGTTCGATGCCTTTCGCTCAAGTGCACTACCCGTTTGAAAACCGTGAGTGGTTCGAAACTCACAATCCTGGTGACTATATCGTCGAGTACGTGGGTCAGACCCGAGGTTGGTTCTACACCCTGCACGTTCTGGCAACCGCACTATTTGACCGCCCAGCATTCAAGAGTGCGATTAGCCACGGAATCATCCTCGGCAACGACGGCCAGAAGATGTCGAAGTCGCTTCGCAACTACCCGGATGTCAACGAGGTGTTCGACCGTGACGGTGCCGATGCGATGCGCTGGTTCCTGCTTTCAAGCCCAATCCTTCGCGGTGGAAACCTGATCGTCACCGAGCAAGGCATTCGTGAAGGTGTTCGTCAGCTCTTGCTTCCGCTATGGAACTCCTATTACTTCTTCAGTCTCTACGCCAACGCCTCGAACTACGAGGCTAAATTCTCAACCGAATCTAAAGACGTGCTTGACCGTTACCTTTTGGCCAAGACACACGACCTAATCATCAACGTGGAAAACGCGATGGACAAGTACGACTCGTACGTTGCGACCAACCTGCTGCGTGACTTCGCCGACGTGCTAACCAACTGGTACGTTCGCCGTTCGCGCGACCGTTTCTGGGAGGGTTCGCCAGAAGGTTTCGACACTCTCTACACCGTGCTCGAAACCCTTTGCCGCGTGGCCGCTCCGCTACTACCAATGGTCACCGAAGAGGTTTGGAAGGGTCTGACCAATGGCCGCTCCGTTCACCTTACCGACTGGCCAAACGCTAAGAACTTCCCAGCCGACGACAAACTAGTTTCGGCAATGGACCAGATTCGCTCGGCGTCCTCGGTTTCAAACGCTCTTCGCAAGGCAGCTTCGCTTCGTAACCGTTTGCCGCTAGCCAAACTAACCGTGGTGACCAACGATTCGGCAGATCTTCAGCAGTTCAGTTCTCTTCTAGCCGACGAACTAAACGTCAAGGCCATTGAATTGGTCGAGCTCGATGAAACATCGGGCGAACGCTTCGGTGTCGTCAAGCAGCTGACCGTGAACTCGCGAGTTGCTGGACCTCGTTTGGGCGCTGGCGTTCAGCACGTCATCCGCGGTGCAAAGGCAGGCGCCTGGTCGCTGGTCGACGGCAAGGTTGTCGTGGATGGCGTGGAGCTCTTGGAAGAAGAGTACGAACTGACTTTGGTGGCCGACTTGGCAGCAGGAGACAGCAAGAATCTTATCGGCATCTTGCCTTCCGGTGGTTTCGTAATTCTCGATGGCGACGTAACTGCGGAACTTGAAGTCGAAGGCGCTGCTAGGGACCTAATCCGTGCGATTCAGCAGACTCGAAAAGATTCTGGTCTTGATGTGTCTGACCGAATCAAACTCACGATCGCCGGCGATGACGCAACCTTGGCTGCAATTGCAGCACATGAAGAACTAATCAAGTCGGAGACTTTGACGCTTGAACTTTTCAAGTCAGCAACCTCGGGTGAAGTTCAGATTTCGGTGGCCAAGCTTTGATCAAGACCGTGAAAGATGTTGAGCAGGCTCTGCTTGCTCGCATGCCGGAACACGAACTGCGCCCACGGCTAGAACCAACTGCTCGCGCTGCTGCTCTTCTGGGGGATCCGCAGAAGCTTTATCGAATAATTCATGTAACTGGGACTAACGGCAAAACCTCTACCTCGAGAATGATTGAGCGCTTACTCCGTGAACACTCACTTCGCACCGGCCGTTTCACCAGCCCACACCTCATTAAGTTGAACGAGCGAATTGCACTGGATGGCGAACCGGTTTCCGACGAGGTTTTGGTTGAAATCTGGAACGACATCGAGCCGATTCTCAAACTGGTTGATGCCGAGTTGGACGCCGAGGGGGAGTTGCCGCTCACCTATTTTGAATCACTGACCTTGCTGGCTTTCGCAATCTTTGCCGATGCGCCCGTCGACGTTTTGGTGCTCGAGGTAGGCATGGGCGGTGAATGGGATTCCACAAACGTGGCCGATGGTGACGTTGCTGTTTTCACCCCAATCGACATGGACCACGCTGATCGTCTGGGCAACACCATCGCAGAGATTGCCAAGACTAAGTCGGGCATCATCAAGGCCGGTGCTGTGGTCGTTTCAGCCAAGCAAGTTGAAGCAGCAGCCAACGCGATTACTTCCAAGACCGTCAAGGTTGCTGAGCGCCAGGTTTCTTATGGAAAAGATTTCGAGGCGCTCGAAGTGGCACCTGATGGCAAGGGTCAGCGACTCAGCATTAAGGGTCTGGCCGGCGAGTATCGCGACCTGTTCCTACCGCTCTACGGAAAACACCAAGCCGAAAACGCTGCTTTGGCACTGGCTGCCGTTGAAGCTTTTCTAGGAAATGGCGAGCGCCGAATTTTGGATGACATCGTGCGAGTGGCGTTTGCCGACGCATCTTCACCAGGGCGCCTACAGGTGCTCAGCCGCGAACCGCTGACTCTGGTTGATGGTGCTCACAACCCTCACGGCGTGAAGTCATTGGCTGAGGCTCTCGTTACGAACTTTTCTTCACCAAAAGCCGTTGGAGTGCTAGGAGTTCTCGCGGGCAAGAACGCCGACGAAATGTTTCAGAGTCTTCAAAGCAGTTTTGAGCACGTGGTGATCACAGCATCCAAGTCGGAGCGTTCCACCTCGCAGGATGAATTAGCTTCCATCGCTTCAAAATTCTGGGGGGATAACGTGACGATTTCCGGGGGAGTAGCCAAGGCGATCCAAGACGCTAGAGAACTTGCAACCACCAAAAATCTTGAGGCAATAGTCATAACCGGTTCACTCAGCGTGGTCGGCGAAGCTCTCACATTCTTCCAGGAGGAAAACAATGAAGACTAGATCAGCCCAAAGGAGCCTTGGGTCTCTAACTCTCGCGTTCCAATCATTCATCATTTTCTTTGCAATGCTGGCGGCCTTTGGACTGAAGGTAGCCGACGGGGCAACCGTTTGGGTAATTGGACTAACCCTTAGCATCGTGGCAATTGCGCTACCGGGCGTAATGGGAAGGAAAGGAAGCTACGGGTTCGGCTGGGGTTTTCAGATCTTCATTCTCGCGCTCTCGATTTTTACAATCTTCTTCCACTGGCTCGGCTACCTCTTTCTTGTCTTCTCGATGATCTTCCTGGGGCTCTGGGGTTGGGCGATGATTGCCGGAAGCACCCTTGATGCAGCTAATCGAGTTTTACAAAGGCAACAAACTGAGCAGAATGGTATCGAGGAGAACTAATGAGCCAAGCAACCCTAGTTTTAGTTAAGCCAGACGGCGTAAAGCGCAACCTGATTGGCGAGATCATTCGTCGCTGTGAGGCCAAGGGTTACGTCGTTTCGGATCTCCGCCTTGTAAACGCAAGTCGAGAGTTGCTAGCCCAGCACTACGCCGAGCACGAGGGTAAGCCGTTCTACGAGCCTCTGGTTGAGTTCATGATGTCCGGCCCGGTTGTTGCCATTCGCCTCGAGGGAAACCGCGTTATTGAGGGTTTCCGTTCACTGGCCGGCGCCACCGACCCAACTACCGCAGCACCTGGAACGATTCGTGGCGACCTAGGGCGCGACTGGGGTTTGAAGGTTCAGCAGAATCTTGTGCACGGAAGCGACTCAGAAGAATCTGCCGCTAGAGAATTGGCGCTCTGGTTCTAAACGAACAGGCGATACCAGTCATTCCAAAAAACGATGACGATGGTCAGCGCCGCTAGAAACTCGGTTCCAAAAGTGAAGACCCAGGTGTTGTCCTGCGCACGCACAAAGACATTGACTGATTTGACTGGAACATCAATCACGCCTTCGGCGGCAGCCCAGATAAAGGTTCTCCAAAAAATCGGGATGATCGCAATCCAAGCTGCCATGCAGTATAGGCATAGTGCGTGAATTACGAACGTGCTTTGGGTGAAGAGCCAAAAAGCAAAAACAAAACCTAGGGTTACCCCAACTAGATAAAGCCGCCAGAACCAAATCTTGAACTTCGCTCCAGCAAGGATCGCAAACCCAACGATTATTGGAGCCATGAAAGCGGCAATTCCGATTAGGGGGTTAGGGAACCCGAATAGCTTCGCCTGCTCTGTGAGCATTACCGATTTGCAAGAGACGAAAAGATTGAGATCGCAGCTCAACACTGCGTCTGGGTTTCCAGCAACAAGAATTCGCTCCAGGGTTAGAAAGAATGCGGCGAACCAGCCAACAACCCCCATAATGATGGAACCCCAAGCAAAACGGTTGCTTGGGCTATCGACGAAAACGTCGCTCTTTCTAATGTTGCTCACCAAATAAGTATCCCACCATGTAATACTTGAAGAAGTCTTGAAATCGCTCCACACGCGATTGACTAAAGAATTTCGAACTAACCAATGACAGCGTAAGACCCAAGCAGGCAGCCGAGGCAGAATTCGAGTAACAAGTTTGGTTGACCAAATGGTTGATCGTAAGAGATTTAGCTTTAGATTTTGGTGAGTGTGGCCCAAATCTAAGGCAGCATGGAGAGCCAAAATGGCGAGAAAAAAAGTTAATTCTGAAGAAACTTCTGTTGAAGTGGTTGCGTCGGAAGTAAAGAAGCCAACCCGCAGCCGCAAGACAAAAGAGGCCGTTGAAGAGTCGCTCGCACCAAAGGCCAAGGCCAAGGCACCTGTCAAAACTTCGAAGGCCAGGGCAACCGAGACCGTTGCGCCTGCTGCAACCTCGCTGGTGTTTATGGCACCAGACCTACCGACTCCTGTTATCGACCCTCGCCGCAACAAACCGTTAGAAGAGAAGTCTGGGGATGACAGCCACCTTCGCCGCCGTACTCGTCGTCGTTCTGGCGAAGACGTGCCTGGTGAAGTTGCACCAAACGCAGTTGTAAAGGTTCGCACACCTCGTGAGCCAAAAGAGCCAAGCAACGAGCCTCAAAAGGTTCGCGGTTCAACTCGCCTAGAGGCAAAAAAGCAGCGTCGCCGCGATGGGCGCGATGCTGGCCGTCGTCGTAACACCGTAACCGAGAGCGAATTCCTAGCTCGTCGTGAAGCAGTCGACCGCACCATGGTGGTTCGTTCAAAAGACGGCAAGATTCAGATCGGTGTTCTCGAAGACAAGGTTTTGGTTGAACACTACGTAGCCAAGTCTTCTGAAGCTTCGCTAATCGGCAACGTTTACCTGGGCAAGGTTCAGAACGTTTTGCCGAGCATGGAAGCTGCCTTCGTTGACATCGGTCGCGGGCGTAACGCGGTTCTTTACTCGGGTGAAGTCGACTGGGAGTTGGCCGAGACTGGAAACCAACCACGACGCATTGAGCTAGCACTGAAGTCTGGCGACACCGTCCTAGTTCAGGTCACCAAGGATCCGGTAGGGCAGAAGGGTGCCAGACTAACCTCGGCTGTTTCACTACCTGGTCGCTACCTGGTTTATGTGCCAAACGGAAGCATGAACGGAATCTCGCGCAAGCTACCGGAAACCGAGCGCACCCGTCTAAAGCGCATCTTGAAGGAAGTACTTCCAGAAGATGCTGGCGTAATTGTTCGCACGGCAGCCGAAGGCGCTACCGAGGAACAGCTGACTTTGGATGTTCAGCGTCTGCAGAAGCAGTGGGAAGAAATTCAGAAGAAGGTGGCAAAGTCACAGGCTCCGCTACTTCTTCACAGCGAACCAGATCTTCTAATCAAGATTATTCGCGATGTATTCAACGAAGACTTCCAGAAGTTGGTTATCTCCGGCGACGACGCACGCCAAGCCATCGAAGGTTACCTAGCTGCCGTGGCACCGGACCTTCAAGAACGCGTTGAGAACTACACCGGCAAGAACGACATCTTCGAGGAGTACCGAATTGGCGAGCAGATTTACAAGGCGCTAGAGCGCAAGGTCTACCTGCCTTCCGGCGGGTCGCTAGTCATTGACCGAACCGAAGCTATGACCGTCGTCGACGTAAACACCGGCAAGTTTGTTGGCTCGGGTGGAAACCTCGAAGAGACCGTAACCAAGAACAACCTTGAAGCGGCCGAGGAAGTGGTTCGCCAACTAAGGCTTCGCGACATCGGTGGAATCATCGTCATCGACTTCATCGACATGGTTCTTGAGAACAACCGCGACCTCGTTCAAAGACGACTTATGGAATGCCTGAGCCGCGACCGCACCAAGCACCAGGTGGCCGAGGTTACCTCGCTCGGGCTGGTTCAAATGACCCGCAAGAAGCTTGGAATTGGACTTTTGGAGACCTTCTCTGAGGCTTGTGAAATGTGCGCCGGACGTGGCGTCGTGGTTCATCACGAACCACACATGCGAGCCGGCAACCGTTCCAGCGAGCAGAGCCCGAAGGAAGCTGGCAACAGCGGCGGAAACAGTGGCCGTGGCAAAAAGAACAAGAACCAGCCACCAAAGCAAGAGGTTGCCAAGGTGGTTACCGCTGAAAGCGCAGTTCAGATCAACAGCCTGGTAGCGCAAATTGCCGCCAGCACGTTGGGTGACCACGACGTTGCAGCACCGGTTGAAGACAAGACTCTAGACGCGGTGTTGGAAGCACTTCCAGCAGCGTCAGAGCCGGGTTCAACCAAGAAAAAGTCCAAGCGAGTGACCTCGGGCGGAATAGTTACACCAAAAGCAGAAACTGAATCCGAAAAAAGCGAGTAATCCTGTTTGACTAGATAGCCAAACAGGCTGTAAAGTTGGATAGTTACTCGCTGTGTATTCGCGAGGAAGCTCAAATCTTTCAAGAAAAAGGTAAAACCGTGGTTTACGCAGTTGTTCGCTCTGGCGCTCGCCAGGAGAAGGTGTCGGTTGGCACCATCGTGACCCTTGACCGTCTGAAGTCAGCGGAAGGTGAGACCATCACCCTTCCTGCACTACTACTTGTTGACGGCGAGAAGGTAACCACCGACGCTGCGGCACTAGCCAAGGTAAAGGTTTCCGCCAAGGTTCTTGGCGACCTACGTGGTCCAAAGATCATCATCCAGAAGTACAAGAACAAGACCGGTTACAAGACTCGTCAGGGTCACCGTCAGGACCTGACTCGTGTTCAGGTCACCGAGATCAAGTAAGGACTGAGCAAAAATGGCTTCCAAAAAAGGTGTTAGCTCGACCCGTAACGGCCGCGACTCAAACGCACAGCGCCTAGGCGTAAAGCGTTACGCGGGTCAGGTTGTAAACGCAGGTGAAATCATTGTTCGTCAGCGTGGAACCCACTTCCACCCGGGCGTCAACGTTGGTCGCGGCAAGGACGACACTCTGTTCGCTCTTTCTGCAGGTGCAGTTGAGTTCGGTGTTAAAGGTGGCCGCCGAGTCGTCAACATCGTTGCGGCTTAGCCCACAGACCAAACTTTGGAAGGCGAGCCAATCGGCTCGCCTTCTTATTTTTTAGAAGAGGAAAGGGAAACATGATTCAGTTTGTTGATCAGGTAACCCTTCAACTTCGCGCTGGAAACGGTGGCGATGGTTGTGTTTCCATCAAGCGTGAAAAGTTCAAGCCACTAGCCGGCCCAGATGGTGCCGATGGCGGTAACGGTGGTTCCATCTCGCTCATTGCCGACCCTTCGGTCACAACGCTTCTCGAATACCACTTCCGCCCACACCAGCAGGGGGGCGACGGCGCCGATGGTGCAGGAGATTTCCGTAATGGAGCTCATGGCAAAGACATTGTTCTTCCAGTTCCCGTTGGCACTGTGGTCAAGGATGCCAAGGGCAAGCTGATTGCCGACTTAGACGAAGAGGGCATGACCCTGCTTGTTGCCGAAGGCGGCCAAGGTGGCCTTGGTAACGCAGCCATTTCCAGTCTCAAGCGCAAGGCTCCTGGTTTTGCGCTGCTCGGCGTTCCTGGTTGGTCTGGCGAGGTAATCCTCGAACTCAAGACCGTGGCCGATGTTGCTCTCGTGGGCTACCCAAGCGCTGGCAAGTCCAGTCTGATTGCCGCGATGTCGGCAGCTCGTCCAAAGATTGCCGACTACCCCTTCACCACGCTGCACCCAAACCTCGGTGTAGTTCAGGGTGGCGACACCCGTTACACCATCGCCGATGTGCCAGGGCTAATCGAAGGCGCCAGCAAGGGTAAGGGTCTCGGTCTGGAATTCCTGCGTCACGTAGAACGCTGTGCAGCGCTGCTCCACGTGCTCGACTGCGCAACCCTAGAACCAATGCGCGACCCAATCACCGACCTCGACAAGATCCTTCACGAACTAAACGAATACGAGGTTCCAGAAGGGCAAGTTCCGCTAACCGAGCGTCCGCAGTTGATTGCACTTAACAAGATTGACGTTCCGGACGGTCGCGAACTGGCAGACTTCGTAAAGCCAGAACTAGAGGCCCGCGGCTACCGAGTGTTCGAAGTTTCTGCTGCCAGCCGTGAGGGTTTGAAAGAACTTAACTATGCACTAGCTCAGCTGGTCGAAGACCACCGCAAGGAGCTAGCCGCTAGCGCACCAAAGCGCCAGAAGGTTCAGTTGATGAACGCACGAACCCGCGACGAAAAGGAATTCACCGTAACTCAGGAGCAGTGGAACGACCAGATCGTCTACCGTGTGCTTGGCGCAAAGCCAGAGCGCTGGGTAGCTCAAACCATGTTCGGTAACGAGGAAGCCGTTGGTTACCTTGGTGACCGCCTAGCCAAAATCGGCCTGGAAGATGAACTCTTCCGTGCCGGAGCAATTGCCGGTGACACAGTTGTAATCGGGCCAGGGCGAGGCGTTATCTTCGACTGGGAGCCAACCATCAACGCAGCTGCCGAACTTATTTCTGG
Organism: Micrococcales bacterium; assembly: GCA_041303805.1. Lineage (GTDB taxonomy): Bacteria > Actinomycetota > Actinomycetes > Actinomycetales > Microbacteriaceae > Rhodoluna. The sequence continues at coordinate 1,976 of JBFYOM010000021.1, read as the reverse complement.
CCCTCGAGGCACCGACGCCCGCATCGATCAGCGCGATCGACGCACCACCAAGGAACGTCGTGAAGAATATCAAGAGATGATGGATCAACGTGCTGCCTTGCGCGATGAGTTCGAAAAGGAACGCAGAGCCGGCAAGTGGAGTGTTGACCGAGAGATTTCCAAGGACGAATAATGGCCATCAACGACGCCCGCGAAATCCCTACCGCGAAACGCATCGTGGTGAAGGTTGGTTCGTCTTCGATTAGTGGTGACAACGCCGCTCAATTGGAAACGCTAGTAGACGCTTTGGCTGCTGCGCACGGACGCGGAGCAGAAGTCGTCCTAGTTTCATCCGGTGCAATCGCCACTGGAATGCCGCTACTAAAACTTGAATCCAAACCTGAAGATCTAGCCACCAGCCAGGCTCTGGCTTCGGTTGGTCAAAGCCGCCTGATTGCTCGCTACCAGGCCGCCCTTGAGAAATCGAGAATCGTGGCCGGTCAGGTTCTTTTCACGGCTGCAGACCTAGTTGGGGAAGAAACCAAAGCAAACGCAAAGCGCGCCATGGAACGCCTACTCGAACTTCGAGTTCTGCCAATCGTCAACGAGAACGACACCGTGGCAACAACCGAAATTCGCTTTGGCGATAACGATAACCTTGCCGCTCAGGTAGCAATTCTGTTAAATGCAGATGTGCTGATTTTGCTTTCAGACATCGACGCCCTGTACGACCGACCTCCGAAGCTTGAAGGCGCTCAACGCATCGAGTGGGTCACCTTCGAAGACAACCTTGAGGGCATTCAAATTGGTGACACATCAACCGGTTACGGCACCGGTGGAGCGAAAACCAAGGTGCTTGCAGCCAAACTGACTAACCGCCACGGGATTCCAGTGCTACTAACCGACACCCACAAGGTGGCCGAGGCGCTTGCCGGCGGACGCGTTGGCACGTGGTTTGAGCAAGAGGAAAGTTAGGCTTTGCTCATGACCGCACTCGATCTGATTCGCCTAGCCAAAGGTTCCTACACCGCAATGGGTGTGGCCAGCACCGATCAAAAGAACCAGGCGCTGCAAGCAATTTCTGATCTCCTGAAAGTTCGAGCCGATGAAATCATCGTTGCGAACCGCAAAGACATCGAACTCGGCATCGAAAAAGAAATCGGCGACGGCCTTCTGGACCGACTGATGCTAAATCAAGAACGCATCCTGGCACTTTCGTCTGCCATTGCCCAGGTAATAAACCTAAATGACCCGGTCGGGGAAGTAGTTCGTTCCAGCACCCTGCCAAACGGCCTCAAACTTTCCGAGATTCGCGTTCCGTTTGGAGTCATCGGAGCTATCTACGAAGCCCGCCCAAACGTCACGGTCGACCTAAGTTCACTTGCCATCAAGACTGGTAACGCAATCGTGTTGCGCGGTGGCACTGCTGCCGAAAACACCAACCGAGTATTGGTGAAGCTTCTCCAGGACGCTCTTGAGCAGGCTGGCCTCCCAAGAGACGCCGTTCAAACCGTCGACGACTTTGGTCGCGAAGGCGCCACCGCAATGATGCATGCCCGCGGACTCATCGACGTTCTAATACCCAGAGGTTCAGCTAACCTAATCCAAACCGTGATCGAGGAATCTAAGGTTCCAGTGATTGAAACCGGCGCCGGAGTGACTCACATCTTCCTAGATGAATCCGCCAGAGAGGACTGGGCGGTCGAAATTGTCTTCAATTCAAAAACCCAGAGGGTAAGCGTCTGCAACTCGCTCGAAACTCTGCTAGTTCACGAGTCTGTTGCGAAAACCTTACTGCCAAAGATTTTCGCCAAGCTAAGCGAAAAGAATGTCATCCTTCACGGCGACGAAGCAGTAGCTGCAATTGAGCCTTCGGTGATCCCAGCGGTCGAAGCCGACTGGTCGACCGAATATCTTGCTCAGGAACTTTCGGTCAAGGTAGTCAAGAACCTCGATGAAGCAATCGACCACATCAATCGCTACTCAACTCACCACAC
>JBFYOM010000020.1:0-15959 GCA_041303805.1 Micrococcales bacterium | reverse complement strand
ACCACTGGTTGCCCTAGGTCTTCTGCGCAAACACGACCTGATCGAGGTGTCCGTTTATGAAACCCTGGTCGAGAAAATTGCAACCAAAGTCACCGGTGGCCACAAGGTCACTGGCAAACTCATGATTACCAACTAGGACGCATCATCTACGACTCACCGAAAGCCAATAGCTACGGAATTTTCCTAGCCTTCATCAGTGCCATTCTGTTTGGCTTAAACGCGTCGACCACGAATGTTGTGATCAACGCTGGAATTCCCGCGGATCAGCTGGTTCTCATTCGCTCTGGCGTTTCCGCACTGCTGGCTGGCGCCGTCCTAGTGTTTACCAATCCGAGGGCTTTCAAAGTTACCTGGCGGGAAATTCCGATGCTCTTGGCGTTTGGAGTAATTGGTCTCGCATTGATGCAGTGGGCATACTCAATGGCCGTTTCAACTCTTCCGGTTGGGATTGCGCTGCTTTTTGAATACACCGCCATCATCATCGTGCCGATTGCGGCAAGGATATTTTTCAAGCAGAAGACCACGCGAGTCTTTTGGTATGGCGTTGCTCTGGTTCTGACCGGTCTTTTGGTGGTTAGCCAGATTTGGGCGGGTGGACTCAATCCGGTTGGAGTTTTCTACGCACTGTTAGCGGCCGTGCTATTGGCGTTCTATTTCCTGATGGGTCAATATTCAGGGCTCACCAGAGATCCACTTTCAACGATGTTCTACACGATGTTGATTGCCACACTGTTTTGGGCAATAGCCGGGGGAGGTGCCAGTTGGTCATTTGATTTGAGTCAAGTAATCAGCCTTTCTGGAAACTTGAGCGAGGTTGAAGCCCCACTCTGGGTACCGCTGGCGTGGCTCACCGTAATGGGTTCGTTCGTTCCAATGGCAATGGGGTTCATGTCGTTGAAGTTGACCACGGCAGCCAAGGTTAGCGTCACTCAAACGGCTGAACCTGTCTTCGCATTTCTATTCGGCTGGCTCTGGTTGGCGCAGTCGATCAATTGGCTTCAGGCTCTCGGAGGCCTTCTGGTGATTGCAGGAATCCTTATTGCTCAGCAGGCAAAGACCTTAAATCAGGCTGATAAGTAGATTAAAACGCACAAGGCGTGCGAGAATGACTCTTGAATGGAGTGATTCAAATTTGTCCAACGAAGAACGAAACTAAGCACGATCCAGCCGGTTGGCGCAATGTCCCTGAGACGAGCCGCCCCCTAGACCCAGCCAGAGTTGCAGAACTCTTAGCTAAGGAATGGGAAACCTTTAGAAAAGGTACTCCCAAATCCGGGCAACACAACAAGGTAGCTTCAAAGGTTCTCCCTATGGGTGTAACCTCGAGCTTCCAGCACTGGGATCCCTGGCCCATTTCAGTAGTATCTGCCAAAGGTGCCTACGTAACCGATGTTGATGGGCGAGAACTACTCGACCTCTCGATGGGTTTCGGAGCGATGCTGGTAGGTCACTTGCACCCAAAGGTTGTGAAGCGAGTCAAGGATGCTCTAGACAACACCGGAACCCTGTTCGTGACCCCGTCACCGACAGCCACCATTGCTGCCGAGGCTTTCAAGAAGCGCTTCGGCCTAGACATGCTTCGCTTCACCAACTCGGGCACCGAGTCACTGATGTATGCGGTTCGTACCGCACGCGCAGTGAACGGCAAGCGCGGAGTTGTGAAGATCGAGGGTGGTTACCACGGTGGTTACGACCCACTACAGGTATCAGTCAAGCCTCCTCTTTCGGCCATTGGTGACCCAGAGAAGCCAACCCCGCACGTTCCACCTGAGGTAACTGCGGGCGACGTCTACGTGGTTCCATACAACAACCTTCCTTACCTGGAGAAAATCTTCAAGAAGAACCACAAGAAAATCTCTTGCTTCGTGCTTGAGCCAGTTCTTGAGAACCTCTCGATTGTTTTGCCAGACAAGGGCTACCTACAGGGTGTTCGCGACCTCTGCGACAAGTACAACATCGCACTTATCTTCGACGAGGTAAAGACCGGTCTAACCGCCGGCGCTCGCGGTGGAGCGGTTCGCCTGGGCGTCAAGCCAGACCTAATCACCATGGCCAAGAGCATCGGTGGAGGTCTGCCAGTGGCAGCCTTCGGCGGTAAGCAAAAGTACATGGACGCAGTGGTTGACGGCCGCATGGCTCACTACGGAACCTACAACGGTAACCCGCTAGTGATGGCGGCAGTGATGGCTGTTGATGAAATCTGTACCGATGAGGCCATGGCCAAGGCTGAGAAAATCAACCTTGAAGCCATGCAGAAGATGGACAAGATCATCGCCGACTATGAGCTTCCTGCTCACACCATCGGCTTTGGTATCAAGGGCGCCGTCATCTGGTCGACCACACCGGTTCGAAACTACCGCGACTACAAGGCAACCGACTTTGAGATTGCCGAACTATCGTGGCTCTGGGGTGTCAACCGCGGCATCCTTACCCCTCCTGGGCTAGACGAGCAGTGGCTCGTCTCGTTGGCTCACACCAGCAAAGACATGAACAAGATGGTTGACGCCTTCCGTGAAATGGCGAAAGCTCTTCGCGCCTAAATTAAGTAAATAAAGAATCCGCCAGACCAGTGCAGGTCTGGCGGATTCTTTTTAGCTCTTTAGTTTCCGGTTAGTTCGGAAACGTTTCCAAGGATCTCGTCGAACTCTTCAGCGGTAAGATAACCAAGATCCATTGCTGCCTGCCGAACGGTGAGGCCACCTTCGGATGCGCGCGTGGCAATGGCAGTGGCCTTCTCGTAGCCGATGGTTGGGCCTAGAGCGGTAACCAGACCGATTGAGTTCTCCACGGTCGAGCGCAGGTAGTCGACGTTGGCGGTGATTCCGTCAACGCAGAGGTCAGCAAACACTCGGCAACCGCGCTTGAGGTAGGCAATCGACATGTTCAGGGATCGAGACATGATCGGCTCAAAGGCGTTCAACTGAAGCTGGCCTGCTTCCGACGCCATGGTCACGGTGAGGTCGTTACCGATCACTGTGAAGGCAATCTGGTTGATGACCTCTGGAATAACCGGGTTGACCTTGCCAGGCATGATTGATGAACCAGCTTGGCGGGCTGGGAGGTTGATTTCGCCAAAGCCTGCGCGTGGTCCCGATGACAGAAGACGAAGGTCGTTGGCAATCTTCGATTGCTTGGCAGCAATTCGCTTCAGCAAACCGGATGCCGTGATGAACACCCCAGTGTCCTGAGTGGCTTCGATCAGGTTCATCGCAGGTGTGAAGGTATGTCCGGTGATTTCCGATAGGTGCTTGGCGACCAAATCGGTGTAGCCCTCTGGCGCATTGAGACCTGTGCCAATTGCGGTTCCACCGAGGTTGATTTCGCTGATTAGCGGGAGCATGTTTTTGATTCGTTCGATGTCTTCACGAATCATGATTCCGTAAGTGCTGAACTCCTGACCGAGCGTCATTGGCACTGCGTCCTGAAGCTGGGTGCGACCCATCTTGATGACGTCTCGGAATTCGTGAGCCTTGCGTTCGAAAGCCTCGCAAAGGTACTGCATCTCGACCATTAGGTCTTTGAAGTCGATCACCAACGCAACCTTGATTGCCGTTGGGTAAACGTCGTTGGTCGATTGCGAAGCGTTGACGTGGTTGAGAGGGTGAAGTTTGTCGTACTGACCCTTTTCGAAACCCAACTTCTCGAGAGCGCGGTTCGCGATCACCTCGTTGGCGTTCATGTTGGTTGAAGTTCCAGCACCACCCTGAATCGCATCAACGACGAATTGGTCGTTCAGGGTACCGGCAATCACGTCGTTGCAGGCAGCGTCGATGGCGTGGAAGAGATCATCTTCAAGTTCACCAAGCTCGTTGTTGGCGCGGGCTGCCGCCTGCTTTACCTGACCGAGAGCAACCACCTGGGAAGGGTAGTGACCGATCGGCACTAGGGAGATTGGAAAGTTTGTTATGGCTCTAAGTGTGTGAATTCCCCAGTATGCATCTGCTGGAACTTCTAGGTCACCGAGTAAATCGTGTTCAATGCGCCTTTGCATTTAATTTTCCTTTGGTCTTATTAGAAGTCTATTCCAAAGGGCGGGCCAGTGTTATTTGATGAAGCGAATCGCAAGCGGGTATTTGTAAAACTCGCCCTGGCTAGCCTTGATGGCTGCAATGACTCTAAAAATTGTGAACACAATTGGCACGACCCAAATGATCAACAATCCAACGATGGAGATAGCTAAGAACACGGTTGCCAACAGCATGGTCAAACCAAAGTTGAACGATTCCTTGCTGTGATGAGAAACGAGTCTTCCCTGGTCTTTGAAAATCAACCAAGCAACCAGAGGACCGAAGAATTCAAACGGGATGCCCACCAGGTGAATGAGTATAGAGAGCAGTCTCTCGTTCGAAGGAGTCAGATTCATAGGTTTGGCGTACGGGTTGTCGTTATTGCTCATGGCTCAATTATCACGCCGAGGTCGCGTTTATAAGCCAAGATACGTTTTACCTTTTCAATCATCATTGCTCGAGGTAAGCGTCCACTGGTAACTGCTTCGGTCACTCGGCTGATTAGCGAGCTCGGTCCTGAGCAGACCAATGCCACATCGACTCCGGTCTCCAGTGAGCGAATCGCGGCCTCGGCAATGTCTCCCCTCAGACCTTTCGTTGCGCCACCCATCGAGAGAGAGTCGGTGATAATCAACCCTTCCGGACCAACCTGTTCGCGAAGAAGATCCAGTGCTGCTTTCGATCGGCTGGTCGGGGTTTTGGCATCTGTGAGACCAGGAACTATAAGGTGTCCAACCATCACCGCCGTGACCCCTCTTTCGAATGCGTAAATGAATGGAATTAGGTCTGACGTTTGTAGTTTTTCCAATGATGGAACAACACCTGGCTTGGCGTGAGTATCAACAGCTCGACCATGTCCTGGCCAGTGCTTGATTACCGGCAGTACGTCGGCATCCTTTAGACCCTCCGCCCAAGCCAGAGCCTTTCGCCCAGCCGCAGAAGGTTTGGATGAGAATCCACGACGCGATTGCGCAATGAAGAAGCCTGGAACATTCAGGTCGGCAACAGGGGAAAATGCTATATCAACGCCTAGGGCCTTCATTCGTTTGCCATATTCGAAAGCCGTCTTACGAACCCTGGCATCCGACCAACCTCCCATGGTCGTAGCTGATGGAAGTGTGTAAATCGCACGACGGAGTCTTTGAACGTCGCCGCCCTCTTCATCACTGGCAATCACTGGCGTGATTCCGTTCCGGGCCTGAGTTTTGAGGTAGTTCACTTGCGACTTCAAGTTGGGAGACGCCCCGGTGCCCACCAAGGCCACTCCGCCTAGGCCTCGGCGCACGTACTTGGCCACATTCTTGAGATTTGGGGCACTAGAGCAGATGAAGATCGTTTGAGCAGCGAGAGCTTCATCGGTCCAGTTTTCCGGGTGGTTTGCGTCAACCAAAGGCTCAGGTGCGATTCTCGCGTTAGCCGGGCTTGTCAAAAATCCTAGGCTCAGCGCCACCGTGAGGACCACGGCTGCCATTCGGAGGATTCTTTTGAGCATCGTTCAATGCTAATCAGCAAAATGAATCTATCGGGTACTGCGGTTTTTGGAATTTTGGTCCAAGAGTTCTGGTTAGTTCAAGTGACCTGCAATTTAAGGAGAAACAATCATGGAAGCAAAATGCCCAGTACCACACGGTTCGAACACTGCATCAGGACAGACCCCAATGAGTTGGTGGCCTAACGCCCTAAACCTAGACATTCTTCACCAGCATGACACCAAGGTGAACCCGCTGGGCAAGAACTTCAACTACCGCGAAGAGCTGAAGAAGCTTGACGTGGACGCCCTCAAGGCCGATCTGCACAAACTAATGACCGACAGCCAAACCTGGTGGCCAGCCGACTGGGGTCACTACGGTGGCTTGATGATTCGCATGGCATGGCACTCAGCCGGTTCATACCGAACAATGGACGGCCGTGGTGGTGGTGGCACCGGAAACCAGCGCTTCGCGCCTCTAAACTCTTGGCCAGACAACGTAAACCTAGACAAGGCTCGTCGTTTGCTTTGGCCGGTAAAGAAGAAGTACGGCAACAAGGTTTCTTGGGCCGACCTAATGATTTTGGCGGGAAACATCGCCTACGAGTCGATGGGACTAAAGACCTTCGGTTTCGGTTTTGGTCGCGAGGACATCTGGCAGCCAGAAAAAGACATTTACTGGGGTTCTGAAACTGAATTCTTGGCACCGAGCGAACAGCGGTACACCGACCTTGAAAAACCAAACACTCTGGAGAACCCGTTAGCCGCGGTTCACATGGGTCTTATTTATGTAAACCCAGAGGGTGTAAACGGCAATCCAGATCCGTTGAAGACTGCCGGGCACATTCGCGAAACCTTTGCCCGCATGGCGATGAACGATGAAGAAACCGTTGCACTAACCGCTGGTGGGCACACAGTTGGAAAATCACACGGAAACGGCAGCGCCGCTAACCTTGGCCCAGCACCTGAAGGCGCCGACATCAGTGAAGCCGGCTTCGGGTGGATGAACCACAAGACTCGTGGAATCGGTCGGGACACCGTTTCCAGCGGAATCGAAGGTGCCTGGACCACAAACCCGACCAAGTGGGATAACGGGTATTTCTACCTACTATTCACTTACGACTGGGAACTAACCAAGTCTCCAGCCGGAGCACACCAATGGAAGCCGATCGACATCAAGGACGAAGATCGCCCAGTGGATGTTGAGGACCCTTCGATTCGTTTGGATCCAATGATGACCGATGCCGACATGGCCATGGTGAAGGACCCGATTTACCGTGAAATCTCTGAGCGCTTCTACAAAGACCCTGAGTACTTCTCGGAAGTCTTCGCTCGCGCCTGGTTCAAGTTAACTCACCGCGACATGGGACCAAAGGTTCGCTACTTTGGCCCAGACGTGCCGGCTGAAGACCTAATCTGGCAGGACCCAGTTCTTGCCGGAAACCACGACTACGACATCTCGGCTCTGAAGTCGAAGATTGCCGCTAGCGGTCTTTCAATCTCCGAGCTAGTTTCAACCGCTTGGGATTCCGCTCGCACTTTCCGCGGCTCAGACCTTCGCGGTGGAGCAAACGGAGCCCGTATTCGTTTGGCGCCTCAGAAAGAGTGGGAAGGAAACGAACCAGAGCGTTTGGCTAAGGTTCTTTCCGTTCTCGAGCTACTGGCTAAGGAAGCCGGTGCATCACTCGCCGACACCATTGTGTTGGCAGGAAACGTTGGCGTTGAAAAGGCAGCCAAGGCGGCCGGACATAACGTGGTAATTCCTTTCGCAGCTGGTCGCGGTGATGCAAGTCAGGAGCAGACCGACGTGGAGTCGTTTGCTCCACTAGAGCCAATCCACGACGCCTACAGGAACTGGGTAAAGAAGGACTACGTGGTTAGCCCAGAAGAACTGATGCTAGATCGCACTCAGCTTATGGGCCTAACAGCACCAGAAGCTACCGTGCTTATCGGTGGTATGCGAGTTATGGGCACCAACTTCGGTGGCACCAAGCACGGTGTTCTAACTGAGCGTGAAGGTCAACTCACCAACGACTTCTTCGTGAACCTAACCGACATGGATTTGGTTTGGGAGCCAGCTGGTGAGAACCAGTACCGCATGCGCAACCGCAACACCGGCGAAGTGAAGTTCACCGCAACTCGTGTTGACCTCGTATTCGGTTCCAACTCGATCCTTCGTTCTTACGCGGAAGTTTATGCACAGGACGACAACCAAGAGAAGTTTGTTGAAGACTTCGTGGCTGCCTGGGTGAAGGTTATGAACGCGGATCGTTTCGATCTGATCTAGGCACCATTCATGGCTTATCCCACGATCAAGGGTATGAGAATCGTTGAGCTAGGTGATCCTGGCGAAATGAGAACTCGTTTACTAAACCACGTGCTCGATGGGAACAAGCGCGCCACGGCAGGCACACTCAAGTTTGACTACGAATCTGAGGGTGAGCCGGTCGAGGTGGTTGGCGAGAAGATGGCTTTGGTTGGAAACCTCGGCGAACACGTTGCAACAATTCAAATCACACGAGTTGATATTGCAAGGTTCGCCGAGGTTACCGACGAGTTTGCTCTCGCCGAAGACGAGGGAGATCTAACCGGGGATGATTTCCGCAAAAGCCACTATGCCTACTGGACGTCGTGCGGTTATGAAATCAACGACGACACCGTCGTGGTCTGCGCCTACTTCGATCTGATTGAAGACCTGCGGTAAGTTCAAACAATGAGCGATTTGAATGAAGTTGGCGCAGCCGACAATTGGATTTGTTGGTTGTGTGACCAGCCAGTTGACCCGGATGCGTCCGTGAACTCAGACCTCGGTCCTAGCGTGGATGGCTATAACTCAACTCGTGTGAAAAAGGGTAAGCCATACGTGGAGCGATTGGCTCACCGCATGTGCAACACCATGAAGGGTAAGAACAAGCCGGTTGCACCTTGGTCTAAAGACATTTTCGTGGTCGACCCAACTCCGCTGGTAGAAGTTGTGGAAAGACTCGATCGTAAGGGTGGCCGAGAGGTTGTGGCACGTTGCCCAGATCTAAATGATGCCCAGGAAGCTTCCGATTGGTTGTTGGACCGTCTCTCGAGACTGGCTCCCGGCGTAAATTTCAGCACTGAACTAAACCCTGGCGGCGGTCAGTACATGCTGGTTTTGAGAGTTAACTGAACGAGGTAGTTCTAGGTTTCTCCATGAGAAACTGGAATCAAGATGACTGCTTCTAAGACTTCCCCGTTTGCTCTATTCAAGTTCTTCGCTCTTGCCGAGGCGGTGACCTGGACTCTTCTGATTAGTGCACTAATTCTCAGAGCCACTGCTAATCCGTCACCTTTGGTGCTCACGATTGCCGGAAGCATTCACGGCGCTGTTTTTCTTGGCTACGGCGTGATCTCGGCATTGGTTGGCGTGAACCAGCGCTGGGGTTTTTGGAAGATTGCCCTCGGTACGGCACTGGCTATCGTGCCATACGCAACCATCCCGTTTGAGCGCGCTGTTCAAAAGCGTGGTGATCTGGTGGGTGAGTGGCGCAAGAATCACTCAGGTCTCAAAAGTGATGACCACTGGTTCGATCGACTCTTCCGCTGGTTCATTAATCGCCCGGTCTTGCTCGTGCTGGCACTGGTTGCCGTCGTGGTTGTTATCTTCAGTGTTTTGATCTATCTTGGTCCACCTAGTGAGTGGGCTAAATAGTCTCTTCGGCTACAAATATCAGGAAATTTTCGATAGTATTTTCACAATCAATGAATAATTTCCGCAAATGGAGTCAATGATGACAAAAATTCTTATCGACCAGTCACACAACCAAGCATGGGCAGTAGACCCAGAGGTTGCCGCTCGCATGAACCCGGCCAACCCTGCCGACGCAAGCTATGAGCAGGCGGCTCTCACCCTTGCGGAAAGTGGATTCACGGTCTCAACTCACGAGTCGGGTCCAATCGACTCCGCTGTTCTTGACGGCATCGATGTTTTGCTGATTCCTCACGCTTCAACCAGCGACTGGGAAAAGACCATCGGATCTGGATCCCCGGTGCTTACCAGTGGAGAAATCTCGGCGATTGAAAGTTTTGTCGCCGGTGGTGGAGCTCTTCTGCTTCTCGGTGAAACTGAGCAGCCTAAGTACGGAAACAACTTCGGAGAACTCAGCCAAAAGTTCGGCGTAACCATCGCCAATGCCACGGTTCAAGACCCTGATGCTTGTTTCAAAGACGTTGCTACCTGGGTGCTTCCAGACTTTGAGCGTCACGTTGAATCAGATTTCTCTTACCGTCTAGAAACCGTTTGCCTATACCGTGCCGGAGTTCTCGAAGTGACCGCAAAGGATGCCGAAGTCATCCTGAAGTCGGGCGAGACCGCAAGCCCAGCTGGTGCGGCACTAGGTGTAGCAGTCAAGCATGAAGCTGGTCGCGTCGTGGTTTTGTCTGACTCTGACCTTTTCGGAGACGACTCGATTGAAGATTTTGATAACCGTCAGTTCCTGCTGAACGTTGCAGGTTGGTTGGCAAACTCACGAATCGTGGCAAATGCTTCTTCAGGAAAGAAAGCCAACTGGGCCACCACCGACGCCCACTGGTTGCAGTTGCAGGCTGCTGTAGAAGAAATACGTCCGATGCAGGCAAAAGATGGTTCGATAGACACCACAGAGCACTCGGCTGATGCCGCCTCAAAACTGGTTGACCAGGTTCTTGCTGCCATCGACGGTTTGGCTCCTAGATTCCCTCACCAGAGCGAATACCTAGCAGCCGTCAAGGTTGACATTGAAAACTGGCGCAAGGGTGGCTTCGCTGTTCCCGATTACTACGACTCGTTGCAGTTGTTCCGCCCGGATCTAAACCGCAAGGACGGCGTTGAGACTCTTGCCGTGTTCTCGATGTACACGCAGAACGGAAACCCGAACCGCAACCTAGAAGCGCTAATCATCAACACCTTCTGGCCAGACTGGTTGGCTGCCAAGGAGCAAAAGTACAACAACCCTGCGTTCATTCCAATCGAGTTCCGCGCTTTCACGAACGCCTACGACACCAACTCGGCCGTGTTCTTCCCAGAAACCGTGGCAACCCGTGAAGTTGCTACCTATTACTGGGGTGGAATCTTCTGCGACCGCGAGGCCGCTCGTTTCCGAAGTGTCTCTAAGGCTGCCAAAGAACTTCTTTACCTACCGCTTCCAGCCGATGCCGAGCGTCTGATCAGTGATCAGTATCTAGCTCAGGAAACCTTCGTCCTGTGGGATTTGATTCACGACCGCACCCACTCCAAGGGTGACCTACCGTTCGACCCGTTCATGATCAAGCAGCGCATGCCGTTCTGGATGTATGCCCTCGAGGAACTGCGCTGTGACCTTTCCACTTTCCGCGAAACCCTGGTTCTCGATGCTGAGGGCGATCGCCTCGCGAAATACATGCGTTACGCGATTCTGTTCGACCGCCTGTTCCGCTTCCCAATCACCGGAGACCGCGTTCGTAACTACGACGGCCTGGGCGGGCAGATCATTTTCGCCCACCTTCACAAGACCGGTGCTCTTCAGTGGACCGACAACCGTTTGGCTTTCGACTGGGACATGGTTACCGAAGCGGTTGTAGACCTCTGCGAGCAAGTAGAGGCTCTTTACCACGACGGAATCAACCGCTCTCGCCTCGCTCAGTGGATTGCGGCTTACGAGTTCGTCACCGGTTTGGTTCAGCCGCACCCAGCTTCAACCTGGGCCAAGGGCGTTGACCAGCTACCAACCGATGGTGAGCTCAAGGAACTTGTGAATCTAATCATGGACGACGAGTTCCCGCTGAATGTGTTCTACGACACCCTGAACCGAAAGCTCTCCGACGTGATTGCTTCAACCAAGGGCATCACGGCATAAGAGGCTGGCATACTTTCTCTAATGGACGCACTTGATCGCAAAATCGTAAGCCACCTGGCTGTTGATTCCAGTGCGTCGATCGGAGATCTTTCCGAGGTTCTAGATGTGCCAAGCTCCACCCTGCACCAGCGAATCAAGAAGTTGGAATCCAGGGGAGTAATCACCGGCTATCGGGCAACGGTGAACCAGCGTGAGGCAGGTCTCACTCTCCACGCGCTTGTCTCGCTAACCCCAATCGATCCGGCCAGACCAGATGATGTACCAGAACTAATCGCAGCAATTGCCGAGATTGAAAGCTGTTGGTCGGTGGCTGGCACCGAGTCGTATATCGTGAAAGTCGCCGTCACCGAACCAAGCGAACTAGAATCCCTGCTCGCCAGAATTCGAGCCATCGCCAATGTTTCAACCCGCACCAGCGTTATTCTTTCGACCCCGTTTGAGGGTCGGCAAGCAACAATCCCAGAGGATGGAAACCAGTAATGACCAACAACCGCAGAGGCTTCGCAAGCGACAATTACGCCGGCGTTCACCCAACCGTCCTGGCTGCGATTGCCAGCGTGAACGAGGGTCACGAAGTTGCCTATGGCGAAGACTCGGTAACCGCACGTTTCGACGCGCTCGTAAAAGACCTATTTGGCCCAAACGCTGTAGGTTTCCCTGTCTTCAATGGCACCGGAGCTAACATCGTGGCACTTCAGGCTGCAACTAAGCGTTGGGAAGCGGTCATTTGTGCCGAAACCGCTCACATCAACATGGATGAGGGTGGCGCTCCTGAAAAGATGGCCGGGCTCAAGCTCTGGAATGTGCCAACCCCAGATGGCAAATTGACCCCGGAACTAGCCGAAAGTCAGATCTTCGATATTGGTTCGGTACACCGTGCTCAGCCAGGGGTAATCAGCATCACCCAGACCACCGAAATGGGAACTCTCTATCAGCCAGCCGAAATCAAGGCGCTAGCGGACCTTGCTCACAAGCACGGGCTTTTACTTCACCTCGATGGCGCGAGACTTTCGAACGCCGCCGCGGCACTCGGCATGACCTTCAAGCAGTTCACCACCGACCTTGGCGTTGACCTTGTTTCTCTTGGCGGCACCAAAATTGGTGCACTGGCTGCCGAAGCCGTCATCGTGACCAATGCCGCAACCGAGCAGGGCCGGGCGCTCGCGGAGGCCATGCCTTTCTTGCGCAAGACCTCAATGCAATTAGCATCGAAGATGCGCTTTTTCTCGGCACAACTAATCGCCCTGTTCGAAAACGGCGCAGCTGTTGCGCTCGAAAACGCTAGGAACGCCAACGCTATGGCTTCGAAGCTCTACGACGGCGTCCTGGAGCTTGCCGCCAAACACCCTGAAGTGAATGTGCGCAACAAAGCCGAGGCGAACGCCGTGTTCCCGGAACTTCCAGAAGACGTTGCCAACAAGGTCATGGCCGACTACCGCTTCTACGTCTGGAACCAAGCAACCGGCCAGGTTCGCTGGATGTGCGCGTGGGATACAACTCAGGAAGACGTGGACGGAATCATCCAGTCGTTGAAGAAGGCTCTAAATAACTAGTCCCAGGGGGCTTCTGTGCCGGGCCTATTTTCCCAAGCGACTTCCTTGACAAGCGATTTATCGACCAAGGGGATTTGGCGCTCAAAGTCGGCCAGGATAACTTCAATAATCTTGGCTGCGGCATCACCAGGGAACGGTTGGGCTGCCTGGCGCAAAGTTGAAATACCGTTTGAATAGTCGGGAAAGCCAGCTGTCACTATTTTTTCGAGAGCGGATTCAAACTGGTCAAAACCGTTTACACGAATGTTTGCGTCCGCAGCCAGTTTCCCGAGCGGCGAAAGTGGCCAGTGGTTTTCTTTCTCCATAAAGATTCCGGGCTTTCCGGTTGCCAATGGATACTCGCCCAGGAATGAGATTCCATCAGTCACGAAATAATCTGACGACGCGAAAAGGTCCGCGATACTTCCATCCATGTCGATTCCAGTGTTCGGAAGTTTATTCCAGGCACTCAGCCAATCATCGAGTTGGCTTTGGGTTAGCACTTCGCGCTCCACCAAAGTGCTGAACATGATCGGGTGAGGTCTTAGCAGTATGTCCAACTCAGAATGCTCTTTCGCGTAGTTCAACATTTGAGCGCGGATCTCTGGGAACTGTCCAAAGTTGAACCAGGCTTCAAAAAAACTGTGGTGTGGTGCCCAAAGTAGTCGCCTGCTATTTCCGCTTTGTATCGGCCACCCTCCACCACCGGACACTACTTGACGAACTAAACGGTCAATCTTTGGGGTTCCGGTGAGGTGAACGTAGCTGTTTCCCCTAGAGGTCTTCGCATAGGCATCTAGGGTGTTTGGATCTTGAGTGAACACCAACGCAGCGAGTTGGTTGGAACGTTGTGTATAGAGGTACGGCGTGACTCCTTCTTCGCCAGGTTCATTTACAAGCGCCAGCGAGTAGTAGGGAACGTAGGCAACCTTGGTGAATTCGCTCAGCAACTCAACGCGATAGCCCGGCTGGTAATTGCGTTGCCACGGATAGTTGATGAACACATAGTCAGGGGTAAGGGCCTTGATGCGATCTAACCCCTCAAATGAGTTCTCGTAATTGAAGCGAAGGTGCCGAACCCCCTGACGAGTTAGGAATTCACTCACACGATCTTCTTCAGCGAAAGGCTTGTCCTTGCTGAATCGACGCGGAATCGAGATGACGGTTACGTCGAAACGAGGGTCCGCTTCCATCTGCTCGTAAACGTCTGCCAAGGCATCCCAGGCTTCAAAGTAAAAGGTAAGGAAGACCACCTTGATACTCTCGCCTGAAGTCGTCATGGCTCAAGCCTATTCGCCTGTTCGTTCAGCTGCACTCTGGGCTAGGCTTTAAGAATCGAGAAGAAAGGTGCGGGCTCTTGGAACGTCTGAAAAAGATACTCTCCAAACTTCCTCACCCAATTCGCTGGGTAGTCATAATGATTATTGGATTTATTCTTCTAATAATGGGCCTAATTATGACGGTAACTCCTGGCCCTGGGCTTCTCTTCATTTTCTTCGGACTTTCAGTTCTGGCCATCGAAATCAAGTGGGCGAGAGAAATTAACCAGCAGGGTATGCAGGGTCTTGAAAAGATAGTTGCAAAGTTGAAGTCGATTTTTAGTCGAAAGAAGTAGCAGCTCTTCTATTTGCGGATTAGCTTGCCTGGCGAAACTTTAGATATCGGGCGAACTTCGCCATCTTTTGGCATGACCGCGATGAATCTTGAATAGGCAGAATTCAAATGATTGCGCATAGCTTCTTCAGCGGCTGCGGGGTCACCATTTGAAATTGCTTGGGCGATAGCCTTGTGTTGGTCGATACTGGTTTTCCAATCCCAACCATCGCGATACATTCTGAACAAGTGAAGGTGACAGTGCGCCTGTTCAAACGCCTGAATTACTGTTTCGTTTGCTGTTGTTCCAAGGATTGCCTTGTGGAAGCGAGTGTCGTGGCCAAACATTTCGTGCTGAATCGAGCCCGATTTAGAGTTGAAGCTTGCAATTTCATTATTGAGCTCAACGCCTGGATTCTGCAACCGGTTTGATGCGGCGATTCTGGCAGCCCAAGGCTCAATCAGTAGCCGCAGTTCGAAGAGATCTCTCACACCCTTTAGATCCAGAGTCTCGGTGGTTGCATAGCCTTTATTGGAGGTTGCAACGAGTAAGTTGTCACCTTGCAGCAGGCGAAGCGCCTCACGGATTGGGGTGGCGGAGACTCCAAGGTCTTTTGATAGTTGAAGGATGTTGATCTTAGTGGCCGGAGGAATTGAGTGCTCCAAGATTTTTTGGCGAAGCACTTCGTAGACATCGTTTGTCGAAGATCTGGTTGCCGCAGTAGTCGAAACCGAGGCCGTTTCTTTTCTTGTCACCGAATCCCCTTATTGGCTAACTGAAGTCGAGTATATCATTTCGCTTTTTCGACACGAAACATAAGTTGCGCGAAATCGCGAATAATGTATGATTACCAACAACTCTATACATTTGGAGGTTTGAGTGATTCAAAGAAGATTCCCTCGTCCTAAGGACTTGGCCCCTCTCATGCGCTTCAAGCGCTTCGAGCCAAATGCCAAAAAACGCCGCTTGGACAAGGCTCTAACAATCTACGACCTCAGGGATATTGCCAAGCGCAGAACTCCGCAAGCTCCTTTTGACTACACCGATGGTGCAGCTGAAAAGGAGCTTTCTTTGTCTCGGGCCAGAAGGGCATTCGAGAACATTGAGTTTCATCCAAACATTCTTCGCAATGTCTCGAACGTCAACACTTCGAGCCAAGTGCTCGGGGGTCCGAGCGCATTCCCATTGAGCATTGCACCAACCGGGTTCACTCGCATGATGCACACGGAAGGTGAATTGGCCGGTGCCAAGGCTGCTGCCGAGTTCGGCATTCCATTCACACTCTCCACAATGGGCACCGCGTCGATCGAACAAGTTGCGGCCGTGCAGCCACTCGGACGTCGCTGGTTCCAGCTATACCTCTGGACCGATCGCGAGCAGTCGATGGAACTTATCCGCCGAGCCAGGGACAGCGGTTTTGACACGCTCTTCGTCACGGTCGACGTGCCTGTGGCTGGAGCAAGACTTCGCGACAAGCGAAACGGCATGTCTATTCCACCGGCGCTTACGTTGAAAACC
>JBFYOM010000019.1:0-16076 GCA_041303805.1 Micrococcales bacterium | reverse complement strand
GTTATGCCAGAGACGCCTTTGAGGGGTTGAGCCTTATGGACACAATCATGCAGGTTAAACGCGGTGTTCCTGGTGCTCGACTTCCAGAACTTCGTAAACGAAGGGTGTCTGGAGAATCGAAGCTCATTAGAACGGCCCAAGAAGACCTGCCAGCGAGGTCGGATGTGGCGAGTGACAACGAAATTCCCGTGCCGCCTTTCTGGGGAACCCGAGTCGTAAAAGGTGTTCCGCTAAGGGACTATTCAGCATTTCTTGATGAACGTGCAACCTTCATGGGGCAATGGGGCTTAAAGCCGGGGCGCGGCCAGGAGGGACTAACTTACGAAGATCTAGTTGAAACCGAAGGACGTCCTCGACTACGAACCTGGTTGGAAAAGATTCAAACCGACGGTCTGATGCAGGCAGCCGTCGTCTACGGCTATTTCCCCGCTTACAGCGACGGCAATGATTTGGTAATTCTGCACCACCCTGCGAATCTTTCAACCGACGGTGGTTCTGCGGGCGAACCGTTCACCGAGAGGATGAGATTCTCTTTCCCTAGGCAAGAGCGCGACCGCCACCTCTGCCTCAGCGACTTCGTTGCTTCCAAAGAATCAGGTCAAATTGACGTTGTCCCGTTCCAGTTAGTCACAATGGGTGAACGAATTTCCGAAGAAACAGGCGTTCTTTACGCGGAAAACAGGTATCGCGAGTATCTAGAGCTTCACGGGCTTTCAGTTCAGCTCACGGAGGCGCTGGCCGAGTTTTGGCACCAGAGAGTGCGATCGGAACTCGGATTTGATTCTGAAGAACCGGATTTGGTTGAAGGGCTTTTTAGACTTGATTACCGCGGTGCACGTTATTCTTTCGGTTACCCTGCTTGTCCTTCTCTCGAAGATCGCGCAAAATTGATCGAATTACTCAAGCCGGAAACCGTTGGTGTGATTCTTAGTGAGGAATTGCAGTTACATCCTGAGCAATCGACGGATGCCATGATCTTGCACCACCCGGAAGCGAAATACTTTTCGGTTTAGCTAAGTGGTTTTGGATCGTAGGACTGAATCGCCCAAACCCCAGCGACATGTTCAATCACCGTCATCGAAGCGTTTCCGAAGCGTTCACCCTCGCGAGGAAACTCGCCACCACTTACTAGGTCGATCACTCGACGTATTAGAGCTCCGTGACTAACCGTTAGCACCCGTTGACCTTCGTGCTCTTCGACTAGTGAATTTAACAATGTCCAGCATCGTGAGGTCAGTTCATCTAAAGATTCGGCCTCTGGAGCATTAATTCCGTTTGGGTAGGTTTGCTTCCATTCTTCGTAGCCCATGCCTTCAGCAACTCCAAATGACCGCTCAAGCAAAAGCGGATGGTGGCCAACAAGAGTTGCATCTATGTGCTTGCTAACAATCTCTGCAGTTTCAATGGCTCGCGCCAGGGGAGAGGAAATAATTTTGTCCCACTCTTGCGTAGCTAAAACTTTTGCCGCTGCTTCAGCCTGGCTTCGGCCGTACTCATTCATTGGGATGTCGCTGATTCCCTGAAGTCGCATGTCTATGTTCCAGTCAGTCTGTCCATGCCTCAGTAGGCCGACCACGGTTTTCATTGGAACTCGATTTCTCTTGGGAAAAATTGAGGGTGGCCCACCGAATCTGATGAACCACCCGTTAGTGTCCGAAAGGGGACTTGAACCCCTACCCTCTTACGAGGACTAACACCTCAAGCTAGCGCGTCTACCATTCCGCCACCCGGACTAACCTCGAAAGTTTACCACGACCATTCGGGCAGGTTATTCCCTTATTGGGCTCTTGACCATTAGGTTTGGCTTATGGCTAAAGATTCGCGGGTTGCACTCCAACATTTCATCGCAGCGCTTGAAAACCACCTTTCGGCTCTTTCCGTAAGGGGAGAAACGAACAACGCCTCGGTCGAACGCGCATACAGTCTCCTTCAAGAAGCATTCCTTGACTACGAAGAGGCGCTCCAAGATGGCTATGAAGAGTTACTGCCGTTCGAACTTGCTGAGGACGATGATTGAATCTTTTCACCGCTTTAGTCCTAGGAATAGTTCAAGGACTAACTGAATTCCTTCCCATATCCTCGTCGGCCCACGTTCAATTGGCCGAAAGCTTTCTCAACGTCACTCAAGACAAGGCCAAGCTAACTGCCTTTATTGCCACGATTCAACTTGGCACTGAAGCGGCGGTGGTTATCTTCTTCTGGAAAGACATCACCCGAATCGTGAGAGCCTGGTTCAAGAATGGCTTTTCAAAGGCAATGTCAAACGACGCAAAGGTTGGTTGGCTTGTAATAATCGGATCGCTTCCAGTCGTGGTTGTCGGTTTGGCTTTTAAGGATTTCATTGAGACAGACCTCCGAAACCTTTGGATAATCGCAACAACGCTAATTGTTTTCGGGATTCTGCTTGGAGTGGCAGATCGGCTTGGAACTAAGAAAAAACCGATCGAAGAGCTCACTGCACGCCACGGCTTACTCTTCGGCTTAGGGCAAATGCTTGCGGTTATTCCCGGTGTGTCCCGCAGCGGTGGAACAATCACGGTTGGGCTCGCCCTTGGATACACGCGTGAGGCATCAGCCCGTTATAGCTTTCTTCTGGCGATTCCGGCAGTCGTGGCCAGCGGACTTTTTGAGTTTGCGACCACAGTCGACTCGCTAGATACCAACAACATTGCAGAAATTGTCGTGGCAACTCTCACATCGTTCTTTGTTGGTTGGTTTGTCATCAAATACTTTTTGGCCTATTTGTCAAAGGGCTCATTCATGCCGTTTGTCATTTGGAGAGTTTTTGTTGGTGTGTTGATTTTCGTCTTGCTGAACCTTGGAGTAGTTGCTCCCTAGTTTGGGTCATCTGAATCTCTGAGAAACTTTTCCACTTCAGCCGCGAGAGCGTCCCCAGAAGCTAAGTCCATTTCATCTCTAGATTTCTCTAACTGAAGAACATATTCACCGAGATCATCGTCGGCTTCAGATAGTTCATCGACAGCACGCTCCCACTTGAATGCTTCCGAGGGAAGATCACCGTGAGGTAATTGAATGCCAAGAAAATTCTCCAGGGAATTTACCAGAGCTAAAACGGCTTTTGGAACTGGCCCGTTGTGCACATAGTGCGGGACCGCCGCCCAGAGCGACATCGTTGGAATATCTCTAGATTCAAACTCTGCAGCCAATACGCTAAGAATGCCGACTGGGCCCTCATAGAGCGACTTTTCTGCTGGGGTAACTTCACAGACAAAATCGTTGGTGCTCGTGGGTGTGACAATGATTGAACGAGTGTGCGGAGCGTCCGCCAACATGGCGCCTAAAAAGATAACGGTGTCGATTTCCTCAGCGTCAGCTACGTCGCAAATTTCTTTTGCAAACTCCAGCCAGCTTCGCGATGGCTCGACTCCCAACAGGATTCTGAAGTTATAGAGCTCCTGCAAATTAGGTCGAAAGATCTGCGCGTTAGGCCACTTGAATTGACGCTTACCCTGTTCGTCAAGGAAAACCTGAGGCCTGGCGAACTGAAAGTCGAAATATTCTTGGTGATCCACGCTCGAGATAGCCTGGGCAGCAGTGCTCTCAATTAGGAACCGCGCTGCACCGCTGGAAGCTTCTCCGGCATCATTCCAGCCTTCAAATGCAACGACGAGGGTTCGTCCGGAAAACAATCCCTGTTCGCTCATGATCCTCCAAATTTGTCAGGCAGTAAAGTCTAGAACAGTCTTGAAGGTAAACTTCTTCCATGCTGTTCAACCGTTTACCAAAGGCCGTGCTGTGGGACATGGACGGCACGCTAATTGATTCCGAGCCCCATTGGTTAAGGTCAGAACGTGAATTGGCCGAGAAGCACAATGCCTCTTGGACGGAGGAAGACGGCAAAGAACTAGTGGGTATGAGTCTCGCCGATTCTTCGAAAATCATTAAAGAGAAAATCTCGTCAGAGATGTCCCACGAAGAAATTACTGCACACCTAACAGCGTCGGTTTCGGCTGGCCTAGAGCGCGAAATCATTTGGCGCCCGGGTGCAAAGGAATTGCTTCTTGAACTGAGACGAAGGGGAATAAAAACTGCCCTGGTCACCATGTCCCTGCGCTCTATGGCAATGCAGGTTGTCGACGCAATGGGATTCAAAGCTTTCGATGTTGTGGTTGCGGGGGATGACGTTATCCACGGCAAACCCCATGCGGAACCATATCTCAAAGCCGCAGAATTACTAGGAGTAGCGCCGGGCGACTGCGTGGCCTTTGAAGATTCAATTTCCGGAATCCTCAGTGCCGAAGCCGCTGGCACTAAGGCTGTTGGTATTCCTAACATCATGATGATTCCGGCGAGAGAAGAACGGATTCTCTGGGACACACTAGAGGGAAAAACAATCAAGGACCTAAGGGATCTCTTCAAATGACCAACGACTACCGGGAGCAAACAACCGGACCATTCAAGGCTGGAGATAAAGTTCAGCTTTCAGGTCCAAAAGGTCGTCTCTACACAATCACGCTCGAAACAGATGGCGCCTTTGGCACCCACCGTGGCGACATCCGGCACAACGACGTAATTGGTAAACCGGAAGGCTCAGTAATCGCCAACCAACACGGGGTTGAGTACTTAGCCTTACGCCCTTTACTTACAGACTTTGTAATGTCGATGCCCCGTGGAGCGGCGATCATCTATCCTAAAGACTCGGCTCAAATCATCGTCGAAGGCGACATATTTCCAGGCGCTCGGGTTGTTGAGGCTGGAGTCGGATCAGGGGCCTTGTCTTTGTACCTGCTTCGTGCCATCGGGCCCTCCGGAAGATTGGATAGCTTTGAACGTCGAGAAGAATTCGCTGATATAGCTAGAGCCAACGTCGTCACCCATACCGGCAGAGAACCTGAGAATTGGAATATCCACCTTGGTGACTTGCAAGATGAACTTCCTAAAAAAGTTCACAAAGGTACTGCTGATCGAGCCGTGCTAGACATGCTGGCACCATGGGAATGCATCGAACAGGTCGCCGAAGCCCTGGTACCAGGCGGTTTGGTGCTGGGCTATGTAGCAACGGTCACACAACTTTCTCGTTTCATCGAAGCCCTAAGATCCAGTGGACACTTTGCTGAACCGTCGGCTTGGGAAAGCATGGTTCGCGGCTGGCATTTGGAGGGATTGGCCGTTCGCCCTGAACACCGAATGATTGGGCACACAGGTTTTCTGGTGACTGCTAGGCGTATCGCCCCATATACGGTGCTGCCGAGCTTCAAGGCCCGTGCAGCAAAAAACAATGCTTCAGACGAAGACCTATCAGTATGGAACCCCGAACATTTGGAGACTAGAAAAGTTAGCGAGAAGAAACTTCGTAAAACCGTTCGTTCAGCTATCTCCTCAGCCGAATCACGGCTTGGCCAGCACGACTAAGCAATGATTCACGACTAAAATTGCAGATAACAATAGAAAGAAAAAACTTGAAAAAACTTCTTGCCACTGGCATCGCACTTGCAACCGCTATAAGCCTCTCGGGATGCTCTGCATCAATGTTCGACCAATTAGAGTCGACTTGCGGAGAGTTTGCCGGCGGAGCCGAAGTTGAAAGCGTTACCGTATCCGAAAACATGAGTGCCGCTCCAACGGTTGAATTCAAGTCTCCAATCGACTCGTCTAAACCAAAACTTCAGACGACAGTGATTGTTGAAGGCGATGGCCCCAAGATTACCGGCGGTCAATATGTGAGCTGGGAATATTCAGTTTTCAACGGGATTGACAAGAGCGAACTTACCAAGACCGAGTACAGCGGAAAAGACTTTCCGACCCAAATGATTCCTACCGAGGGAGACCTCTGTACGGCTCTCGCAGGAGTCCGTGAAGGTTCTCGAATCGCATTACTAGTTCCGAGTGAAGTAGCGGGTACTTCTGCAACTGGCGAGCCAAGTTCGCAGGTTTGGGTTTTTGACATCAAGCAAGTCTTCCTACCTCGAGCCGTCGGTTCAAAAGTGGCGCCTGCAAACGGAATGCCCACTGTTACGCGTGATGTCAACGGGCTTCCAGCAATTACCCCAGCCGAAGGCACAGAGCCAACGGAATTCCGTAGTTCACTGCTTGTCGAAGGTAGCGGTGAAGTTGTCAAGCGAGACGATAAGGTCCTCGTTCACTACACGGGAAAACTTTGGGATGGCACGCAGTTTGATTCATCCTGGGATGCTGGTCAGCCACGCGACTTCGTGGTGAATGAATCCAGCGTTATTCCTGGGTTTGTGAAGCTGCTAGAAGGTGTCAGAGTTGGTTCCTCCGTCATCGCGATCATTCCACCAGCACTTGGCTACGGTGAATCCGGCAATGGCTCGGTACCTCCCAACGCAACACTTGTCTTCGTCGTAGATGTCCTCGGAATAGTCAAGTAGCGAAATGGCAACTGGGGCTGGTAAAAAATGGGTTCTCGAGCCCGATGACCAGTCTGAGCGTTTACATTCGCTTATGCTCGCACTTATTCGTACTGAAGTTGGGCTTACCAAGGAAGAAATCTTCACTTCGATTCGCGGTTACCGCCTAGATCTTGAGAAGTTAGGCGGACTTGACGCCAACCTAAGTTCGCTCAACAAGAAATTTGAGCGCGACAAAGATCGCCTTCGAGAAATGGGCGTGGACATTAGCCCAATAAATAGTTCAGAAGGTGATTCCGACTACCGTTACCGGGTTGCGAGGGAAGTGTTCGTCTGGCCGAAAGGTGCTTCATTATCGGCTGGGCAACTGCAACTTCTCGAACTCGCTGCTAGCGTTTGGGATCAGGCTGCATTGTCTCCAGAGGCTAACCAGGCAATAACCCGCTTGAGAGGCTTGGCAGACTTTGGGCGACACTCGGAGTCGAGTGGTCTGATGCCTAGGATCAATACTTTCGAACCGAGTTTTGTCCAGCTAAAGGCATCATTGGGCGAGCATAAACAAGTCTCATTCACTTACCGCAAACCAGATGGCTCAATTGAGGTTCGCAACGTCCAACCGTGGCAGTTGCACCACACCCAAGGGCTCTGGATTCTCCTCGGGTACGACGTCGATCGCAAAGAGCCCAGAAATTTCCTTTTGAAGCGAATCATCTCCAAGATTTCGATCACACAGATTCATTTCGATTCTCCAGCGGTTTCAGATGTCGAGGCTGCGAGAGCGGACCTGGCCGCACTCCTAGCATCCAATGAAGCCAAGATCAAGGTAAAGCCGGGAACCACAGCAGCGATGCACTTTGAAACACATAACTCTACGAACGGCGTTGTGAGTATAAATTTCCTTGATCTCCAACTCCTTGCCGAAGAGCTTCTCGAGTTCGGTTCCGCTGTTTCCGTTCTCGAACCGAGAGAACTTAGCGAGGTTATGAATGGAATCCTTAAGGAAGTGACAGACCTTTATGCCTAGCCTCAAGTATTCCTTACCTGGAGATCAGCGCTTCAATACCCTTATATCGATTGTCGCTCTTCTCCAAAAGCAGGGGGAACTTACCCTTGATGACCTAGCTGAAAGGTTTGCGGTTAGCCCAAAAACCATGCGCGGAATGCTTGCCACGCTAAATACCTCCTCGTTTATGCCTCGAAATGCCGAGGAACAACTGCCGTACTACATTGATCTTGACCTAGTGGACGAAGAAGGGATTGTGATCCTAGAACAAGACGATGGCCCTCAGGGTGTGCCTAAAATCACTAGGCCACAGTCCATTGCTCTGCTGGCTGGACTTGCCTATTTGCGCTCCCTCCCTTCGATCTCCGACCCAGCGGAGATAGATGATTTGATAGAACTTCTCAGCAGCGAACAAGATTTTGCTCCTGAGATAGCGTTGCAACCTAAAGAAGTCGATGCCGATTTTGGGGTTTTGGCTAGCGCGATAAAGAACGACAAGCGAATTGAATGCCGCTACGTGAACAGCCGAGGTGAGTCTTCCCTCCGACAAATTGACCCGATAGTCATCGTTTCGCAAGAAAATCATTGGTTTCTCAGGGGCTTTTGCCTGAAGAACAATGAGATTAGGACCTTCAGACTTGATCGAATGGTTGATGCTAAAGAATTGTCGGTCGAACGTGGGGTCGACGCCAAAGTCGCAGAACAAAGTTCGAATAATTATTCAGCCGTGTATGCGCCTTCGCCGGGAGATTACGAAGTCTTGCTGGAACTAGACCCAGAGGCTCGACAATTAGCTTCAATGGCAGTTGACGTAATCGAGGTTTCAAATGCAGAAGTTCCGACCCTTAGGGTCACCTTGAAACTTGGATATTTGCCCGATTTAGGTCCTTTAGTAACTCGCTACGGTTCTCATGCACGAGTTTTAAGTCCACCAGCGGCGCAGAAAGTTGTTCATGATTTTGCGAAACAGGCTCTGGAAACGAATCTCAACCTTGAAGATGTTGATTGATGAGGACTCACATTGGGATTAACATTGAGTTAGTGGATCGATACGAATCGAAAGAAGAAGAAAATGAACAAACTATTTGACAGTCCTTGGTTGCTTCTCATCGTTGTATTGATCGCCGTTTTGTTGTGGGGCGCACCTAAACTTCCTGGTATCGCGAAAAGCATGGGCGAATCGATGCGAATCTTCAGAAAAGAAATGAAGACCATGGGTGACGAACGTGAACAGGACAAAAAGGAAAAGGGCAAGGAAGAAAAAACTTCCGAGAAGTAATGTCTAAGAGGAATCCTGAACGCAGGATGAACCTCGGTGGTCATCTACGTGAGCTAAGAAATCGCCTCTACTGGTCGGCGCTGTTCATATTGGTCGGATCCGTTGGTGGTTGGTTTCTGTTTGACCCCGTCTTTGCGATCTTGCAGGAACCGTTCAAAGAAATTTCCAACACTCCAGGCGTAACTGCAACGATCAACTTCGGTTCGGTTGCAGCACCATTTGACCTCAGGCTTCAAGTTTCCATCTTCCTGGGAGTCGTAATGGCGAGCCCATTCTGGCTTTACAATTTGTGGGCGTATCTTGCCCCCGCTTTGAATAAAAGATCAAAACGAATTGCCCTCACTTTCGCAAGTGGAGCAACACCGCTTTTCCTCGCAGGTTGCTACATGGCTTGGGAACTAATCCCAACTTTCGTGAAGGCCTTACTCTCATTCACCCCAGAGGGCTCATTTAACGTGATTAACGCGAACGAGTACATACTGTTCACGTTGAGAATCCTTTTAGTTTTTGGAATTGCACTGGTTTTACCGGCCGTATTACTGCTTCTCAACTACCTTGGAGTGTTGTCGGCAAAGACGATCATCAAGGGATGGCGTCTCGCGGTTTTCCTTTCGGCCGTCGTGGCAGCTCTCGCAACTCCAGTGAGTGACCCAATGTCTATGCTGATCCTCGCTCTACCTCTGATTTTGCTTTATCTATTAGCGGCATTTATCGCCGGAATTTTCGATAAACGCAAGTCAAAGAAAATCGAAGATCCAGTTGATGACTAACGAACTTTCACCCGCAGAACGCTACCGCGCCGCTAAATCTCGCTCATCTACAGGTTCGGTTGACGAATTCACAAGGCTGCTGAAATTCCCTCTAGATGATTTCCAAGAACAAGCTTGCCGCGCGATTGCCAGGGGGAGTGGGGTGCTGGTAGCAGCGCCTACTGGCGCCGGAAAAACCGTAATTGGCGAGTTCGCAATTCACATGGCTCTTGAACAAAAGCAAAAGGTTTTTTACACAACCCCCATCAAGGCACTCAGCAATCAGAAGTATCAGGAGCTCTGCGATCGATATGGAGAGTCGCGGGTTGGAATCCTTACCGGGGATAACAATACAAATGCGTCTGCAGATATCGTCGTAATGACGACCGAAGTGCTTCGTAACATGATTTATGCAAACTCACTAAATCTAATGAATCTGGGCTTTGTGATCATGGATGAAGTGCACTATCTAGCTGATCGATTCCGAGGACCGGTTTGGGAAGAAGTAATTCTTCACCTTCCCAAGGATGTAAAGATCGTATCGCTGAGCGCGACAGTTTCCAACGCAGAAGAGTTTGGCGCCTGGCTGGACGAGGTTCGAGGCTCAACGGAGATCATCGTCTCTGAGAAGCGGCCAGTACCGCTTAATCAGCATGTTTTGTTCGGAAGCGAACTTCTCGATCTTTTTCAGGATGGCGTTGGCAGCACTAGAGTGAATCCGGAGCTTGCTAGCAAGCATGCCGCAAAGTTGAGAGCTCCAGCTATAAAGAGCAATCGACCGGGCAAGTATCGAGGGAACTTCCAGAACGAAGCGAAAATTCCGAAACTCTCAAAGCCTGAAACAATCTCCCGCCTCATGGAGGCAGATTTGCTACCAGCCATCTTTTTTATTTTTTCACGGGTTGGTTGTGACGCTGCGGTTAAATCCTGCCTGCATCAAAACCTGGGGCTAACCACAAAAGAGGACCGTGTTCTAATACGCGAGATTGTCGAGGAGAGATGCGGGTCCATCGCCGACGAAGACCTTGCAACTCTCGGCTACTTCGAGTGGCTCAAGAGTCTTGAACAGGGCGTCGCTGCCCACCACGCAGGCATGCTTCCAGCATTCAAGGAAATCGTTGAGGAACTCTTCCTCAAGCGGCTAGTGAAGGTTGTCTTCGCCACGGAAACCTTAGCCCTTGGGATTAACATGCCGGCCAGAACCGTCGTTCTGGATCGCCTTGACAAGTTCAATGGTGAGGGGCGCGTTCAGATTACCCCTGGAGAATTTACTCAGCTGACTGGTAGAGCAGGCCGCCGGGGAATTGATCCTCAAGGGCATTCCGTTATTCAATGGTCTGCGAACATGGATCCGGCAAATGTTGCCGGTTTAGCATCGAAACGAACCTATCCATTGGTGAGTTCCTTCCGACCCACCTTCAACATGGCGGTGAATCTCATTGCAGCTTTCACGAGAAGTCGTGCGCGTGATGTTTTGGAGACCTCGTTTGCTCAATTTCAAGCTGATCGATCAGTAGTCCACTTAGCTAAATCGATTCGGGACAAAGAGATTTCTCTTTCCGGTTTCGAAAAGTCAATGACCTGTCACATGGGTGATTTCTCAACCTACGCCAAACTACGTCGAGTGATTTCTGATCTTGAACGTGATTTGAGTCAGGGCAGGCCTCGCGACCGAAAAGCTCGTGATCTGCGTCAAGTGCCGAAACGCGCCGAACTTGAGAAGAAACTAAATCAGAACAAACAAGAATTACGTTCCCATCCCTGCCACCGTTGCCCGGAGCGAGAGACACATTCTCGCTGGGGTGAACGCTGGTGGAAACTAAGACGTGAGGTCGACGACGTCATCGATCAGATTGACTCACGAACGAACCAGGTCGCCAAGACCTTCGACAGAATATGCAACTATCTCATCGACCTTGAGTACCTTGCTGAGGATTCAGCCGGCGAACTTGAAGTGACACCTTTTGGCACGCGACTTTCTATGATTTATGGAGATCGCGACTTATTGGTTGCAGAGTGCCTAAGAGCAGGCACCTGGAACGAACTAGATCCCGCCAATCTTTCTGCAGTGGTTTCGACGCTGGTATTTGAATCCAGACGAGATGAAGGAGAGGTAGATCCAAGAATTCCCAAAGGTAGTTTCGAGAAGGCATTCTTAGACACCGAGGACCTCTGGTACAACCTCGAACTGGGTGCGAAACATTACAAACTGAAACGAAGCGCTGAACTTGATTTGACCGTAGCTTATGCAATCAACCGTTGGGTGAGTGGGAAAACTCTCGACTCTGTGTTATTCGAGAGCGACATGCTCGTTGGCGATTTTATACGCTTGTGCAAGCAGATAATCGACCTTCTCGAGCAGATTGCTAGAGCCGCTGATGGCAAACTCAGAAACACCGCGATCGATTCAATCGACCTAATGAAACGAGGGATTGTTGCTTACTCCTACTATGCGTAATCGAGTTCTGCTTGCTGTCGTCGGGGGTGCGGTATCGTATTTGGCCTATCCCAGCCCAGCTCTATGGCCGGCCATTTTTGCCTCGATTGCTCTGCTGTATCTATCGGTAAGAGGGCTTACGTTCTGGAAAGCAACTGGAATAGGACTATTAGGCGGACTGGCATACTACGTAGCTCAGATCTATTGGATTAGCCAATACCTCGGACCTGTGCCACTAATTGCTCTATCGGGCATTGAGGCCGTGTTCTTTGCGATTGGATCAGGGCTGATAGCACTTGCGACGAGAACCTTCTCTAAGCCATGGGTCTTGGCAATTGTTACCGCGATTCTCTGGAACGGTCGCGAATGGGTTGCAACAAACTTTCCTTACGGTGGGTTTCCATGGTCGCGAGTGGCAATGTCCCAATCCAATTCGCCGCTTGCGTTTTGGGTGACCATTGGAGGCTTCGGAATTCTTTCTTTCGTAATCGTAGCCTTGACCATTTTGGCCATCGAGTCCCTAAAGAACACCCAAAAGCGAGACTGGAAATCCGTTTCGATTGCCACTGTTACAACGTTTCTAATTCCAATTGGAATATCACTGATGCCTTTGGCGACCGAAGGATCGATGCGAATCGCGGGCGTTCAAGGAAATGCCAACGCTGGTCTCTTCGCCAACGTCGATCGCGGTACTGTTTTACAGAATCACTTAGATGCCACAGAAACACTGCTCGGCAGTGGACAAGACTTCGATTTGGTTGTTTGGCCAGAAAACGCGAGCGACATAAACCCCGATTCCGATCCGGGAGTGCAAGAAGTCTTGAAGTATCTGGTCGACAAAAAACTGAATGCTCCCTTCATTTTCGGAACGATTACCAACTCAGGCGACGAAGCTTTCAACAGTTCAAAACTATGGGTTCCAGGTAGGGGAGAGGTTGACCAATACGACAAGAAACGACCCGTCCCATTTGGTGAGTATGTTCCGGACCGGGATTTCTATTACCAACTTGCCCCTGACCTAATTGGACTGATTAGCCGCGGTTACTCGTTCGGCACTCGTGACGGCATCTTTGAAGTTTCTAATGAATCGGTTGGCATTCTTATATGTTTCGAAGTAGCCATAGATGAAATGGCCCGAGACCTGGTCACTGAAGGTGCCACCGTGATTCTTGCCCAGACAAATAATGCCGACTTTGGAAAGACGGATGAAAGTGTTCAACAGCTCGGGATCACGCGACTAAGAGCAATCGAGTCTGGTCGTTCCATAGTGAGCATTTCAACTGTGGGTCCATCTCAGATTTTTGGTCCCAAGGGAGAGATTCTCGATCAGTCAGCTGGTTTCGTGCCAGATTACCTAATTGCCGACGTTCCGCTAACATCCGGCAAGAATTTGACCATGATTGGAGGCTGGTTGTTCGACCCGATTAACGCCAGCTTGGCCGGCCTAATAGCTGCGTATCTAATAGTTCAGAACCGCAGAAAAACTACGAAGCTCTAGTTACTGGCTTTAGCCGCTTCACGGCGAGCGCGGATGTCGTCTAGGCGCTCCTGGAGGATCTCTTCGAGTTCTTCAAGGCTACGACGCTCAAGAAGCATCTCCCAGTGCGTGCGGGCCGTCTTCTCGTCGCTCTCGTCGAGGACGACTTCAATGTCTCCCTCAAGAAGCGTTCCCTGTAGTCCACAAATCTTGCACTGCCATGTCTGCGGAACCTCAGCCTCGGCGGCGAAAATCATTGCAGTTTCGTGACCATTTGCGCAGCGGTAGGTGAAGTTGTTGCGCTCTGCCATGACGACACCAGCTTCAGACTCAAGTGACTGGGTGCCTAAACGCATACCGCGCATTGTTTGCTGTGCCATGATGTCTCGCTTTCAAAGATTATTGGTCAGTTTTAGACTGACTAGCGATCGCTTGCGAACGCCTCTGCCATTAGTTTACCGCAGTCGGTGACAATCCCAGCTGCTCCAAGCTTCTTGAGTCTCTTGGCCTCGTTGACATCATTTACGGTCCAAAAGTGCACTTCAACATCAAAAGCCTTGAGCCTGCTGATGAGCTGAGCGTCATCAAATCGAATCGGCCCCATCTTCACTGGGACCTGAAGTGCATCAATTCCTAGGGCGATACGCCTAAAGTTCCTAAGTGCGCCGACTTTATGAAAGAACCATAGTTTGAAGCTAAGCCACGCATCAGCAGATGTTGCCACCCCCTTAAGCATCGAAAGTGCCAAAGCGCGCCTTGAGGGAGAAAAGGAGGAAACCAAAACCCTTGACTCTGCTTTTGCTTCGATAATCGCGTTCACTCCTGGGGAAATGCCTTCGGTGGTCTTGAAGTCAATATTGAACTTAGCCTTGGGAAATGCCTTTAGGGCATCGCTTAGTTTGGGCACTTGCAATCTCCCAAAGGGGGTTTCCAATCTAGCCAGTTGTTCATAGGTGAAATCACTTATTTTCTTGTTGAGCTGAGCTAGGCGGACAAGATTGTCATCGTGGAATAACACTGCGATTCCATCCTTTGTGCCCTGCACATCTGTCTCCAAATAGGCGATGTCGCTCTTTACGGCGAACGCTAGAGCCTCCATGGTGTTCTCAATGGCGCCGCCCTCGGTTGATCCACGATGGGCAAAAATGCGAAACTCGGCAGGGGAGAGGTAAGGTTTCACGTGTTCTCTCCTTCTCTTAACATAGGCTTTGTGGGTGCCCTCTAAATCTAGCCAAAGTTTCGTTTATCGGTTCACGAAGCTAAACATTGGCCTGTTCATTTATGGCCTCGGGATTGCGATGTTGGTGCATGCTGACATCGGAATTCCTCCTTGGGATGTATTCGCTCAGGGAATATCAGTACAAACTGGGTGGTCTTTTGGTTGGTCGACCGTGGCCGTGAGCGTGATTGTTCTGATCTGTTGGATACCGCTAAAGCAGAAATACGGAATTGGAACCGTTCTAAACGGGCTGTTGATCGGCGTTTGGTGCGATGTCTGGACTCCATTTCTTCCAAACATAGATCAGTACTGGATGCGCTTGACCGAATTCCTGATCGCTATGCTAATTGTTGCCTTCGCAACCGGAATGTACATAAGCACCCAATTCGGTAAAGGACCCCGCGACGGAATCATGGTTGGTACCGCCGAGGTCCTTGGATGGCCGTTCTGGATAGTCAGAACAATGTTTGAAGTGACAGTTCTGGCGATTGGCGTCTCCATGGGTGGTCGCTTTGGCGAAGGCACGATCATATTCGCCGTTTGCATCGGCTATCTGATGCAAACATCAATGCGTTTGTTTGGTGTTGAACCAGCGACGAAGCCAAAGAAGTGACGAATCCTGGCGAACATCGTGAAACCGCTAGGGTCTTGCTGAGAAACCCCGCTGGGCAGGTTTTTATGCTCCTTACGCACTTCGACCCCGAAGTTGGCCTGCCTCCCAGATGGTTGACACCTGGAGGAGCTATCGAACCCCAAGAAGACGTTAGAGAAGCCGCAACGCGCGAGCTGCTCGAGGAAACCGGGATTTTCGTCGAGCCAGAGGATCTGGGTGAACAAGTGGCAATAATCTCAGGTAAATGGCTTTGGGCTGATGGCGAGAATTTTCACACATTCACCGATTACTTCTTCGAACTTACCGTTCAGGATTTCGTCCTAGATGATTCTGGTTGGACTAACGACGAACGCCGAGACGTTCTGGAGTTTCGCTGGTGGACGCCAGAAGAGCTACTGGCAACGGAAGAACTAATTGGTCCGCCCGGCTTGGTTCCATTTCTATTGAACCGATAATGTACATTATGTCAATTAGCATTTATCGACCCATGACGGCCTGTTCCCTATGCTTGACTGGCGTCCATCCACGATGAGAGCTTCTGTGCTGCTCTTCCGCTCTCAAGTGCGTCAGTTACGACCGCTAATGCAGTTTCAAACCTAGAAACGATTGACTCATCGGCCTTACCGGAATCCTTCGCAAGCTGATACGCCACAACACCCGCAGCCGCATTCAGTTTCACAATTTCTGCCACGGGGCTATTGAATTCGCTTTCGAACAGGCGCTTGGCAACGTTCGCGTTGTGCTGAGCGTCTCCACCGATCAAATCCTCAATGTTCGACAGCTTGAGACCGATTTCGACTGGATTTAGCTCGAATTCTCGAACCACTCCCCCTGAAACCTGCCAAATTTGGCTCGGCCCCGTCGTGGTTAGCTCATCAAGACCATCGGAACCCCTGAAAACAAGCCCAGAACGCCCTCTTTGCGCTAATTCGTCGGCCATTAGCGGTGCAATTACCGGGTTTGCGAC
>JBFYOM010000018.1:0-16407 GCA_041303805.1 Micrococcales bacterium | reverse complement strand
GAGCAGAGCTTCAGAGCGCGGAGCAACACCACCCTTGCGGTGGAGTAGTAACTGGCGAATCTCATGACCGAGATCCGTACCACCAGGTTCAAAGGTGACTAATACGTCGTGACCGAGGCTAGTTAGGTAGTTTTCGGCAAGAGCAATTTGAGTTGATTTTCCAACTCCATCGATTCCCTCAAACGTGATGAACACTATTTCTTGCCCTTTGCCTTTACTACACGCTTGGTTGTCTTGCGGACCCCTCGACTGCTGGCCTTGGCTGGAGCCTGACCTGGCTCAAGGCCCAACTTCTCGCGCCTAGCCATGAGGAGTTCAAAGGCGCGGTCGGCGGACATGTCTTCGATGTTGTCGTCCTTTGGCACGGTTGCATTCACAAAACCGTCGCTGACATAAGGACCGAATTGACCGGTCTTCGCAACGACCGGGCCACCCGAAAGAGGATCAGCCCCAAATTCGCGAAGTGGTGTGGCTGCCGTTCTCCGCGCACCATATTTGGGTTGAGCATAAAGTTCGAGAGCGCCGGCGAGATCGATTTCAAAAATCTGATCCTCAGAGGTCAACGACCTGGAGTCGGTTCCCTTTTTGAGATAAGCGCCGAACTTGCCATTTTGTGCGGTGATCTGGTTGCCCGATTCTGGATCAACCCCAACCACTCGAGGCAGCGAAAGCAGTTTCAAAGCAGTCTCGAGGTCGATGGTTGCTGGGCTCATCGACTTGAACAGCGATCCGGTCTTTGGCTTGGCAGCGCTCGGGTCGTTTAGAACCACATACGGTCCGTAACGCCCATCCTTGAACAAGATGTCGAATCCGGTCTCTGGATCTTGACCTAGGACGCGGTCGGTGATGACTGGAGCGTCGACCAATTCCTGAGCTTTGGTTGGAGTTAATTCATCTGGGGCTAACTCTTCTGGGATGTTTACGATACGACGTCCGGTCTCCGGGTCGGCTCCCTCGCTACCCGGCGTCTCAAAGATCTCCAGATAAGGCCCGTATTGGCCCGTGCGCAGAGTTATCTCGTCGGTGATTGGGTAAGAGTTGATGGCTCGAGGGTCTTGATCGAGAATGTTTTCGGCAGTTTCCTTGAGACCGGGGATGTCGCCGCCACCGAAGTAGAACTTCTGCAACCACTGCTTGGCATCGAGTTGACCATCGGCAATTTGGTCGAGGTCTTCTTCCATCGAAGCGGTGAACTTGTAGTCGAGAATCTTGCCAAAGTTTTCCTCGAGGAAGCGAATCACGGTGAAGGCAATCCACTCGGGCACCAGAGCCTGCCCGCGCTTGGTCACATAACCCTTGTTCATAATGTTTGACATGATGCTGGCATAAGTTGAAGGGCGCCCAATGCCGTCTTCTTCGAGAGCTTTCACCAACGACGCCTCGGTGAAACGAGGTGGAGGTGTGGTTTGGTGATCTTTGGCGTTTACTTCGACCAACTTCAATTTCTGGCCAACCGAGAGGTTAGGAAGTTTCGATTCCTGGGCGTCGTCTTGGTTGCGACTTTCGTCTTGACCTTCTTCGTAGGCAGCTAAGAATCCTCGGAAGGTGACAACCGTGCCACTTGCAGTGAATTCTGCAATACGGCCATCTGCGAGTGGTCCAACCTTGATCTTCGCCGTCGTCGTTGAAACCTTGGCATCTTGCATCTGAGATGCAACGGTGCGCTTCCAAATCAACTCGTAAAGGTCGTAGGCACGTCCGTATAGCAGGGTCGACAATTCAGCCGGGGTCTTGAAGGTTTCCCCGGCAGGGCGAATAGCTTCGTGTGCCTCTTGCGCGTTCTTGGACTTTCCCGAATAGAGGCGAGGCGAGTCTGAGACGTACTCGGCACCAAACATTTTTGTTGCCTGAGTGCGTGCAGCGTTTATGGCTTGGCTCGAAAGAGTTGGCGAATCGGTTCGCATGTAGGTGATGTAACCCTCTTGGTAAAGGCCCTGCGCGGTGTCCATGGTCTGTTTTGCGCTCATGCGCAACTTTCTAGAGGCCTCTTGCTGCAAAGTTGAGGTGGTGAAGGGGGCTGCCGGACGTCTCGTGGAAGGCTTTGCTTCAACTGAAACAACCTCAATCGGGGTGCCGTTTCCAGCGATCGCCGCGGCCAGAGACTTTGCCGCAACCTCATCCAGAAGCGTGACATTGCCGCTCAGGTTTCCACGGTCGTCAAAGTTCTCACCGGTAGCGATTCTCTTGCCGTCCACGGTTTGAAGTTTCGCCTCAAAGACTGGCTCGCCGGCCACCTGTGGGTCGAACTGGGCTTTTACATCAAAGTAAGCAGCGGAGATGAAGGCCATGCGCTCGCGCTCGCGCTCAACAACAAGCCGAACCGCCGGCGACTGCACTCGACCTGCGCTCAAGCCTCGATTGATTTTGCGCCAAAGCACAGGCGAAATTTCGTATCCATACAAACGGTCAACGATTCGTCTGGTTTCCTGTGCTTCAACAAGATCCGTGTCCAGCGCTCGGGTGTGCTCAAGTGCACCTTGAATCGCCTCTTTGGTGATTTCGTGAAACACCATTCGCTTCACGGGAACCTTGGGCTTTAGAACTTCGAGTAGATGCCAGGCAATTGCTTCACCTTCGCGGTCTTCATCGGTTGCGAGGTATAGCTCGTCAGCTCCTTTTAGTGCCGCCTTGAGGTCCGAGATGGTTTTCGCTTTCCCCGCAGTGATTCCGTAATACGGAGTGAAGCCGTTATCTACATCGACGGCGAATTTGCCAATGGATGTCTTCTTTAGCTCTTTTGGAACATTCTTTGGCTCGACTAATTCACGAATGTGCCCAACTGATGCGAGAACGGTGAAGTTGTCCCCAAGATATTTGGAGATGGTCTTTGCCTTTGCTGGTGACTCTACGATCACTAGCTTCTGACTGCTTGCCAAAGGATTCCTTACTACCGTGCTGAAACTACATATAAGAGGTAACTAATACTTACCCCATCACACAGACACTACGACAGGCGCAGACAATTACGCAAGAATGGTAAACCTAACACCTTTATAAGTGTTGCTAGGCTGAATGAAATTTAACCCCCACGAAGAGGATTCGGCAATGAAGCCAAGCTTTTCTGAAAACTGGGACGATGATCTCGTCGCTGCAGAAGAACTAATTCCAATTATCGGCAGGCTTTATCGACAAAACGGCGTGGTTCTCTCAATCCACGGGCGAAGCCTGATCAATCGAAACCCTATCGAACTCTTGAAGGCGCATCGCTACGCAAGACACCTCGACGGCCGCCCACTTCCAATTGCTCAGTCGTCAGAACTAATCAAACGTTTAGTTTCCATGGACCTCGGGCCGGCTTCAATCGACATCGCAAGACTTCTCGCTACCGGGAGTCGCGCTGAGGATGAACTTGAGAGCGTTATCGGTAAATTCGACCCTGCCGGGCAGGAGCACGATGTGGTTCTTTATGGTTTTGGGCGGATCGGCCGACTGGTTGCTCGCATCCTGATTGCTCAGGCCGGAGATCGTCGCGGTTTGAACCTCAAAGCGATTGTTGTGCGCAAGGGCAGCGACGACGACTTGGCGAAGCGCGCCAGCCTACTTCGTCGCGACTCGGTGCATGGACCATTCATCGGCACCATCACCATCGACGAGCCGAATGACACAATCATCGCCAACGGTTTGCCGATCAAGGTCATCTACTCGGATAACCCAGCCACGATCGACTACACCGCTCATGGCATTAACGATGCGTTGATTATCGATAACACCGGTCGCTGGCGCGACGAGGCCGGCCTTTCCCAGCACCTCGAAAGCAAAGGTGCAACTAAGGTTTTGCTCACGGCTCCTGGTAAGGGTTCGCTCCCAAACATTGTTTACGGCATCAACCAGGGCGAAATCACTCCAGACAAAAAGATTGTCACCGCAGCTTCTTGCACAACCAACGCGATTAGCCCTGTTCTAAAAGTCTTGGACGACGCTTTTGGTATTCAGTTCGGGCACGTTGAAACCGTTCACTCGTTCACGAATGACCAAAACCTGATTGACAACTTCCACAAGGGTGAGCGTCGTGGACGTTCTGCCGTTCTAAACATGGTGATCACGGAGACTGGCGCCGCGAGCGCGGTTGCCAAGGTTCTTCCCAAGTTCGCTGGACGTCTCACCGGTAACGCGATTCGCGTTCCTACGCCAGACGTCTCGATGGCCATTTTGAATCTGACCCTGGATAAAGAGGTAACGAAGCTGGAGCTAAACCAGACACTCCGTCACGCGTCTCTTGAATCTGGGCTTCGCAACCAAATCGACTATGTGGAATCTCCAGAGGTTGTTTCCACCGACTTCGTTGGTTCGAATCGCGCCGGAATCGTTGATGGCTTGGCCACAATTGGTCAGGGTAACCATGCGGTTGTTTACATCTGGTACGACAATGAGAACGGCTACTCGCATCAGGTGGTTCGTGTGGCTCAGGCTGTGAGTGGCGTGTCCCGGCCGCTCTTCCCTAACCAGGCTCGCCAGCTCTAGCCCTAGCCTTCAGCCCTTCGCTAGCTACTTCGAGAAGTACATCGTTATCGATGATTATGCAACTCGTGACTGGAGCAATTTCTCGTGCGACCTCACAGGGAAGCCCCGCGACTAAACCCCTCAGCGCATCGGCTGCCGCAATGCTGGCGTTCTCCGCGAGCGCGTTCAGTCGCACTTGAGCTACAACTCGTTGGCTTGCATGCAGAATTACAAAAGTTAAGCCTGAAATGAGAACCAGGATTGCAATTGCTAACACGGTTCCCGCACCGTCGTCTTTCATAACCCGAACCTCCTCGCACATTGAGTCTCCGAGATAGGGATAAGAGCCTCTTTGGTTTTCGTTACGCACACGAGGTTTCCTCGTATTTGGATTTGCCCAGACGCCTCTCCCCTGGCTGCGGCTCGTGCCGCCTCAGAAGCCTCTCGCGCCAGCGAGATTCGATCTACCTGCACTCCAAGCACTCCTGTGGCCAGCGCCATCAGGATGACCACTGCTGGCATAGCAATCGCTAGTTCCGCCGTTACTGTTCCTGATTCACTATTGACCGCCAAGTGTCAAAGCTTTCATCACAAGGTCATAGAGCAACTTTTTGACTTCTTCACTTCGCATGATCACCACCAGCAACCCTGCGAAACCCACTGCGGCCATGGTTGCGATTGCGTATTCGGCCGTCGCCGAACCATTTTCGGAATTTAGCGTTTTCATTGTTCTCCTTTTCTAGATTTGGTCTTGGATTAGTGCAGCAGCCACTGGGACGATTGCGATTAGAACGAATGCTGGCAAGACGGTAAGGCCTAGCGGCCAAAGAACTGACACCCCGGTCCTTTGAATCAGTAATCGATCTTCATTGAATTGCTGTTGCCTGAGTTGGCTCGCGCGATCAGTAAGCAACTTCGCCAGGGCTATCCCGGAACTGCCGCTTAGCGAACTAAGGCTCTCTCCTGCCTCAAACCTCACAAGCTCGATGGCGCTCTGCAGCGGCATGCCCGCCTGTACAGCAATTGCTAGCCCGTCTAGTTCTAACCCCGGGTCAGACAATCTTGGTTCAGCCTTGGTTAGTAGTTTGGAAATCCATCGATTGCCCCACCAAAAGAAGAGTGCACCCGTCAACAGACTTCCCCAAACCAACGGGACGGTTGAAAGAGTTCTAAAAATTGGGATTCCAGAAATTCCCGCTCCAAGGAAAACCAAAATCGGGAGTGACATGACCAACCGACTACTTGCTTTCGGCCCAGCGACCGCCAACGCAAGTTCGGTTCTGGTCTGCTCGCGAACCGAAATAACAGAAGACATCCGATCCAAGGCAACCGAGATCGGGCCGCCAGCCTCTCGAGAGATGCTCAGAAGTCGTTTCAAATCTTTGGTGGTCTCTTCGCTAAAGTTTCCAAAATCTAGATTGAGGGGGTGTCCCGCCCGGATGAGTTCGGAATACTGGCGCAAGCTGGTTGCCTCATTATTCAATTCGCGTCACCAACCTGGACTCACGCGTCAGTTCGAGTCTGGCAATCGAACCAATCGAGATGTTCTTGCTTCTTTGTGTGAGCGAAATGACGTAATCGAATGCACTCGCTGCGAGGTGAGAAGTTGTTGCTGGGGAAAGGCCGCCAAGCAACCCAATTCCTACCAGTCGTGCTGGAACATCTTCAGCGCGATTGGCGTGAATGGTTGTTGCAGACCCGCGATGGCCGCTGTTGAGCGCCTGCAGCATTGGAACCAGCTCGGCACCCCTAACTTCGCCCACAATGATTCGATCCGGTTTCATTCGCAGTGACTCGAGAACAAGTCGTTGTAAATCGATTTGACCGGCACCTTCACTATTCGCCTGTCTGGTTTGCAAACTAACGTGATTGGGTAGGGAAAGTTCCAGTTCCGCGACATCTTCGGCCGTAATGACCCGTTGCTCCTGATCAAGTTCGGCCATGGCTCTGAGTAGCGTGGTCTTCCCGGAGCCGGTTCCTCCGCTGATTAAAAAATTGGACTTGGAATAGACGATTTCATTAAGTTGACTTACCCAACGACTCGGGTTTTCCAAAAGCTCTGGAAGAGACAATCGATTCGACTGGTGTTTGCGGATTGACATGTGAAACCTGCCACCGGTAATTGGAAGAGCGAGATGGTATCTAAGCGAGCCCACCGCGATGTCGGCAAAAGGGCAACCAAAATCTAATCTTCGACGAGCAACGCTGGCTAGGTTAGTTGCAAACTCCAGCAGACACTCTTCAGAGGAGAAAGGGCTTGGCACTTGGCGCCATTTTCCATGCACGTTCGCAAAAGCGAAGGTATGGCCATTAAAGATTAGATCGCTAAGTCCATCAATTGATAGAAGTTCGTTTAGCTCAGATTCGACCATGAATCGACGATTGCAGAATGATTGCTTCAGTGTCAGGCGAGTGATAAATCTGTGGAAAAGACACGTTAAATTAAGGGGGCGGCAGGCTCTGGGGGAGTGCCTGCCGCCAGCGATACCTGATTGGGGGGAACCGGTATCGCGGTCGCTTTAACAGCGACAATTATTACAATACAGCGAAGACTTCTAACGATGTGCGTGTTTTCACGAAATTCACAGGTTTAATCTGGCAGTATGTTCGCTAGCGAAAGGCAACGTTGCATTTCGCTAGATACATGGAGAACGACAACGATGTCAGGTAACAAAACCTTCGAGCCTTCTGCCGAATTTGCCAAATCCGCAATTGCAAAACCAGAACTTTACAAGCAGGCTTCTGCCGACCGTTTGGGATTCTGGGCGGAACAGGCCAGATCTCTACACTGGCACAAACCTTTCACCGAAGTTTTAGATTGGTCTCACGCGCCTGTAGCCCGCTGGTTTGACGACGGCGAACTGAACGTTTCTTATAACTGTCTCGACCGTCACGTCATCGAAGGTCGTGGCGACCGAGTAGCCCTATACTTCGAGGGTGAACCTGGTGATCGACGAGAGATCACCTACGCCGAGCTGACTCGCGAAGTAAAAAAGTGCGCGAACGTACTAACCAACCTCGGAGTTGTTCGTGGTGACCGCGTTGCTATCTACATGCCGATGATTCCAGAGGCCATCGTGACTATGCTCGCAGTAGCTCGTCTTGGTGCTATCCACTCCGTTGTCTTCGGTGGCTTCAGCGCAGACGCACTGACCACTCGCATCAACGACGCCGATGTGCGCGTTGTCGTCACCGCTGATGGCGGTTACCGTAAGGGCAAGGCATCTGCCCTCAAGCCAGCGGTAGACGAAGCGCTGGCCGACAACAAGTGTCCGACCGTTGAGCAGGTTCTAGTTGTGAAGCGCACCGGCGAAGACGTTGCTTGGAACGAAAACGATCACTGGTGGCACGACGAAATGGCCAAGGTCTCCGACGAGCACGAAGCACAGGCTTTTCCAGCCGAGCAGGAGCTTTTCATCCTCTACACGTCTGGAACCACCGGAGCTCCTAAGGGAATCTTGCACACCTCAGGTGGCTACCTAACCCAGGCCAGTTACACCCACCGAAACATTTTTGACCTTCACCCGGAGACCGACGTCTACTGGTGCACCGCCGACATTGGTTGGATTACCGGTCACTCCTATGTGGTCTACGGGCCGCTAGCGAACGGTGCCTCTCAGGTGATTTACGAAGGCACCCCCGACGCACCGCACCTTGGTCGCTGGTGGGAAGTCATCGAAC
Source organism: Micrococcales bacterium (assembly GCA_041303805.1). Taxonomy (GTDB): domain Bacteria; phylum Actinomycetota; class Actinomycetes; order Actinomycetales; family Microbacteriaceae; genus Rhodoluna. The sequence continues at coordinate 8,286 of JBFYOM010000018.1, read as the reverse complement.
GCTACAAGGTTTCGATCTTCTACACCGCACCCACGGCCATCCGTTCATTTATGAAACTAGGACGAGAGATCCCAGACAAGTTCGATCTTTCCAGCCTGCGAGTGCTCGGTTCGGTTGGTGAACCGATCAACCCAGAAGCTTGGCTCTGGTACCGCGACGTCATTGGTGGCGGGAAGTGTCCAATTGTTGACACCTGGTGGCAGACCGAAACCGGCGCAATCATGGTTTCGCCACTTCCTGGCATCACAGCTTTGAAGCCTGGCTCGGCCCAGATCCCTGTTCCCGGAATCTCGATCAAAGTAGTCAACGACGAGGGCAAGGAAGTTCCTCGAGGCGAGGCCGGTCTCTTGACCATCACCGAGCCGTGGCCATCGATGCTTCGAGGAATCTGGCGTAACCCGGGTCGTTTCCACGAAGCTTACTGGTCGAACTTCGAGGGTCAGTACTTCGCTGGCGACGGCGCCAAGTGGGACGAAGACGGAGACCTTTGGTTACTTGGTCGAGTCGATGACGTGATGAACGTGTCCGGTCACCGACTTTCAACCGCGGAAATTGAATCGTCGCTAGTTGGTCACCCCTGGGTAGCCGAAGCGGCCGTAGTTGGAGCCAAGGACGAAATCACCGGCCAGGCCGTCGTGGCTTTCGTAATCCTTCGCCTAGATCAGGTCGAAGCTGCAGGCGAGGCTGAGAACATCAGCAAGATTCTGCGCGACCACGTTTCGAAAGACATCGGCCCGATTGCAAGACCCCGTCAGATCATGGTGGTGGCAGAGCTTCCAAAGACTCGCTCCGGCAAAATCATGAGACGCCTACTTCGCGACGTGGCAGAAGATCGCCCAATTGGTGATGTTACGACTCTGGCCGACACCAGCGTCATGAACGTAATTAGTTCAAAGATTGCGGGCGGAGCAACCGACTAGTTTTAGCGGAATTCGACGATTAGTTCGAGTTCAACGGGAGCATCGAGTGGAAGCACCGGCACGCCAACCGCACTTCTCGCGTGCTGGCCTGCTTCACCAAAAACTTCACCGAGAAACTCGGAAGCGCCGTTGATAACCCCGGGTTGACCGGAAAACTCCGGCACCGAAGAAACAAATCCGACCAGTTTTACAATTCTTGTAATTCGGTCGAGATCGCCGATCACCGATTTCACTGCCGCGAGCGCATTAAGGGCAGCCTGGCGAGCATAGGTTTTGGCGTCTTCAGGGCTAACACTCGCGCCAACTTTGCCTGTTTCAGGCAGTTTGCCCTCAATGAAAGGCAACTGACCCGAGGTGAACACCAAGTTGCCCGAAACGACAGCCGGAACATAGGCAGCCACAGGTTTTGCTAACTCTGGGAGTGGTGAGCCGAGTTCGATTAGGCGCGATTCAACAATGCTCAATTTTGGTCCTTTCAAGGTTACCTTTGATGTTACCCGTTGATTGATTCAAGGCTACTTCTCAGGCAAGTTCACAAGATTTGCGGGTAACCTTGTACTTATGTCTGAAAGCAATCAGGGCGAGACCGTATTTAGTCGGATCCTCAAGTTTGTCGGTCTAAACGCCATAGTTGGCCTTCTAGGTCTAGCGTTACTAGCACCCTTGTTCCTAGTCTCCGGAGTTAGTGGGTCATTCGGGTTGGCTCTTTTTGAAAGCCTCCCCCAGCACCTCAAGCCGGTAAACGCTTCGCAAGCTTCTACTCTCTACGGAAAAGACGACGAAGGCAACTGGGTAAAGATCAACGACTTCTACGAGGACAACCGAATCTCGGTGGCTTTCGAAGACATCTCTCCAAACTTTTTGAACGCCGTTCTTGCAACCGAAGACCCTCGTTTCTATTCACACTCAGGCGTGGACGTTGTCTCTTTGATTCGTGCCACCCTCAACAGCGCGCTTGCCGGTGGTGGTGGTCCAGGTGCGTCGACCATCACAATGCAGTACGTGCGCAACAACTTGGTTGAAACCGCGATGCTCAAAGGCGACACCAAGGCTGCCGACGAGGCGCGCTATCCGAGTATTGATCGCAAGTTACGTGAGATTCGTTTGGCTCTAGCCGTTGAACAGGACGCAACGAAGAAAGAAATCTTTGCCGGTTACTCAAATCTTTCATTCTTTGGTAACCAAATTTACGGAGTTGAAGCGGCCAGCCAGTTTTACTTCGGCAAAAAGGCAAGTGAGCTCGACCTGCCTGAGGGAGCCCTGCTTGCGGGAATGCTTCAGTCTCCAAACACTTACAAGCCGGATGTTGTAGAAAACCTTGAGGCAGCCAAGAATCGTCGCGACTTTGTAATTCAAAACATGGTGCCCGACTTCATTTCCCAAGAAGAGGCCAATGCGGCTAAAGCAACCCCGATCACGGTAAACATCACCAAGCTAAACCAGGGTTGTGAGGCCAGCCAAGAAACCGCCTTCTTCTGCGATTACGTGGTCTGGACCATTCGAAACAGCCCTGAATTCGGTGAAACTCTAGAAGACCGCCAGAACCTTTTGCGCCGTGGGGGTCTTGAGATCTACAGCACCATCAACATCAGTTTGCAAAAAAAGACTGACTCGTACATCAAGAAGCGCATTCCTATCAACGACCGCAACAGGCTAGGTGCAGCTTCGGTGTCCACCGAAGTGGGAACCGGACGAGTTTTGGCTATGTCCCAAAACAGAATCTACGATCAAACTGTGACTAACGAAGTGGGCCACACCTCGGTTAACTACTCTTCGGATAAAAACTATGGCGGCTCGTCTGGTTTCCAAACCGGTTCTACCTACAAGATTTTCACCATGGCGGCTTGGCTTCAGGCGGGTAAGCGCCTTGGTGACAAAGTTGACGCACGCATTCGCGAATGGCTTCCAACCGATATGCCTTCTCGCTGTGGTGGCTGGGCGGGCACCTATAAACCGAAAAACTCTGCATCTAAAGAGCCGACCAACCCAAACGTTCAAACGGCGATGGCACAGTCCATCAACACAGCTTTCATGAGCATGGCCGCACAGCTAGACCTCTGTGACATCCGTGACACCGCGATTGCTTTTGGTATTCACCGAGCCGATGGAAACGAACTCATGTACACGCCTTCGTCCGTTCTTGGAGTTAATGAAATTTCCCCGTTAACCATGGCAATTGCCGAAGCAGCTCTGCCGAACAATGGTGTGGTCTGTAGCCCGATTGCGATTGACCGCGTGGTTCGCCGCCAGACTGGTGAAGAGATGCAGGTACCAAAGAGCACCTGCACCCAGGCAACCACTCCAGAAGTTGCTGCTGGAGTTCTGCACTCTATGCGCGGAGTTATCCGTGGAGGAACCGCCGGCCTTTCAAACACTAACGACGGCGCTGACATAGCCGGAAAGACCGGCACCACCGATAAGTCGGTGCAAACTTGGATGACTGGCTTCTCCAGCAAGGTTTCCACCGCGGTTTGGGTGGGCAACGTTCGTGGCAGCGTTGGTTTGAATAACGTATCAACCGGAGGTAGGAGTGCCTACACGGCTCGCCACGACGTTTGGCGTACCGTGATGAAGCTTGCCAACAGGCTATACAAGCCAGAGCAAATGGCATCTGTACCTTCGATTTACTCGGGCGCGGGCGGGGCCACAGTTCCTGACGTGACGACCTTCGACCCACTTACGGCAACCAGCCAAATCCAATTGGCCGACCTTAACGTTTCTGTAGCAAAGAACCAAGTCCTCTCAGACAAGCCTGCAGGAACCGTCGCTTACACGGTCCCCGCAGCTGGCGCTAAGGTGACTCGAGGAACCATCGTCAAGGTTTATGTTTCGAGCGGTGGCGGAGTGATCGTTCCAAGCGATCTACTAAGCCGTGGACCAACCGTGCTCGACATACAAACATATCTGGCAGGAATTCTTCCCGACGCTAACGGATCTCCGCTGCTTTCGGCAATCGGCGCCAGTGGTAACCAAGTTGGGGTCTGCGGGCCAGAGGATCAAGTCACCAGGATGCTGCCCGCTCCCGGAACTGCCACGCAGGCCTATACGATAATCGTTCTCTACTGCGACTAAATGTTTGAGCTACTAATAGCGACTTTCTCGCTCGGCATTTCCCTGCTGCTTTGGGGTGTCCTCATTGAACGCAACAGATTCTCTGTGGTTCGCCAAGAACTAAGCATTTTGAAGCCAGGGTCAAAGCCAATCCGTGTCCTTCACATCAGCGACATTCACATGGCTCCCTGGCAGAAACGCAAGCAAGCTTGGATCGCCAGCCTGTCGAAACTCGAACCAGACCTTGTAGTGAACACAGGCGACAACCTAGGACACCGAGATGCAGTCCGCCCAACCCTGAATTCCCTAGCAAGCATCTTGAAAGTCCCTGGTGTGTTTGTGAATGGCTCAAACGACTACCACGCTCCCGAAATTCGCAATCCCCTGGCCTACCTAAACAAACCCTCGACACCTACGCACAAAGAACTTATCGACAGTAAGAAATTGACTGATCCGTTCGAAGCCGCCGGTTGGAAGAACCTCAATAACGCGCAAGGCACCTTTACCATCCAAGGAACGCGAATCGGTTTTCTTGGTTTAGATGACCCTCACGACGAACTTGCCGATTTTGCTTCTCTTCCGAAACAAAAACAAAAACTCGGTTCACCAGATCTCTTGGTTGGTGTGGCTCACGCGCCTTACCTTCAAGTTCTCGAAGCTTTTTCGAACCAAGGTGCCCAGCTCGCATTAGCCGGTCACACTCATGGCGGTCAAGTTTGTCTGCCCAAGTTCGGCGCACTTGTAACTAACTGTGACTTACCCGCAAAAATGGCTAAAGGCTTGAGCCAGCACGAATTTGGCCAGCGGAGGCTCTTTTTGAACGTTTGTGCCGGACTTGGAACATCGATTTTTGCGCCGATTCGGCTTTTCTGTAAACCAGAAGTCCGACTGCTGACTTTGGTAGCTAAGAACTAACCCTTAGCCCATACTTCTTGACCGAGCACAATGTAGTTACCCGACTCGTTATCGCACCTAGCGGTGATGTCGGTCACAAAACAGGTAATGCCGCCAACCGTTAGTGTCTCACCAGGGATCAGGGTTTGGAACAGTGACGGATCTGCGTAAAGAGCGCTAACGCAGGTAATCTCTGCAATCTCACCGGTCGCCGGTTCATTCTCGTGAAGACGGAACTGATACCCAAAGCTAAGTTCACAGGTCTTAGGTACTGGCAGTTCTTCGTAGGTTGCATCCGGTTCACTGTGTTCACAAATCGCAAACTTTCCTTCGACGTTGATTGAACACCAGGTCGGTCCCCCGCCTGCTTTGAAGCCGTATTCACCGTTTCCGACGTCAAAAATTAGAGGATCCACCGGAGTTGCGTCTGCTGGTGGTGCAAGTGGAATGAGCGTTGGGTCAAAAACCTGGAATTCGCTCGGGCCATCAGTCGAACCTGAGGTTACAGCGCAACCAGTCAACGTCATGGTTAGACCGACTAGGGCCGAAAGAATGAGTTTGCTACGCACGTTCAAAGGATAAAGCCTGAAGGCACTCTAATCCCTCTGCCTTGCGGTGTTTTGCCCTAAAACTCTTGGGCAACCAATTCGGCTATTTCATAGGTGTTTAGCGCCGCACCCTTACGTAGGTTATCGCCAACCACGAACAGTTCAATGCTGTTTGTGAAATCCAGCGACTGACGAATACGCCCCACGAAAGTTGGGTCCTGCCCAGCAACATCGTTAGGGGTTGGGTAAACGCCGTTGGCCGGGTCATCCATCACCCGAATTGTTGGCTGCTGCTCAAGTACTGCTCGCACCTCGTCTGGGGTCAGCGGGTTTGCAAAGGTGGCGTGCACGGTGAGCGAGTGACTTACCTGAACCGGCACTCGAACACATGATGCCGCAACCTTGAGGTCGGCGATGCCTAGAATCTTGCGTGACTCATCGCGAACCTTCATCTCTTCAGACGAGTGCCCGCCAGCCTTGAGCGAACCGGCAAATGGAATCACGTTCAACGCAATTGGCACGGCCCAAGGCGAGTCAGCCTGACTAACTCCAGCCGCGGCTAAAGCATTCGCAACATCCCCGCTGGCAGAACCAAGGTTTGCATCCTTACCAACAACGGCGAGTTCCGCTGCCAGGCGATCGATACCAGCAGCCCCCGCTCCAGAAACTGCCTGGTAGGAAGAAACCACAAGTTCCTTCAGGGTCCACTTGTGGTGAAGTGCACCCATCGCAGCCATCATGGTCAGCGTGGTGCAATTTGGGTTCGAGATAATGCCGAGTGGTCGGTTCTTGGCCTGCTCGGGATTCACCTCAGGAACCACTAGTGGAACCTGATCATTCATTCTGAAAGCACCTGAATTATCGATGGCAATGGCCCCGCGCTCTGCAGCAATTGGCGCCCAAACTTCCGAAATCTCATCTGGCACATCGAACATGGCGATATCGATTCCGTCGAAGCTCTCGGGAGAGAGCGCCACGACGGTGTGCTCTTCACCGTGAACGAAAATCTTTTTTCCAGCCGAGCGGGCACTGGCGATCAGACGAATCTCTCCCCAGATGTTTTCGCGATTGTTGATGATGTCAATCATCACAGTGCCAACGGCTCCGGTTGCTCCCACTAGGGCAAGGTTTGGCTTTTTGTTCATGAGTTTTCTCCTGTAGAAATCTTGGATCTAGCGACCGGTACCTGCGTAAACGACGGCTTCGATTTCGCTGTCCAAGCCAAAGGCGGTGTGAATTGCGCGTGCTGCAGCATCGGCCTCGTCGATGTCGGTAACTACCGAAATGCGAATCTCAGAAGTTGAAATCATCTCAATGTTGATTCCCGCCTGAGCCAGTGCGTTGAATAACGTTGCCGAAACACCCGAGTGGGTTCGCATACCCGCACCAACCACCGAAATTTTGCCAATCTCATGGTCAACCAGAAGCTCACGGAACTGCAACTGCCCCTTGGCTGCTTCGATTGCAGCGACCACTCGTTCGGCGTCGCCCTTCGGCAGAGTAAACGAGATGTCCGAAACGTGGTCGGTAACATCCACACCGGTAGCAGTGTTCTGAACAATCATGTCGATGTTGGCGCCGGCCTCGGCAATCACGTTAAACAGTTCCGCGGCTTTACCTGGCTGGTCTGGAATACCGATGACGATGACCTTAGTTTGGCTCTTGTCGGTCGCTACTCCAGAAACTACAGACTCTTCCATGTTCTCTCCTCGGTTTCCTGAATACACCTTGGTGCCAGGGTCTTTACTAAAAGTTGATCTCACCCGCAAATCAACATTGTGACGTCTTGCAAATTCAACGGCTCGGATGTGCAAAATCTTGGCTCCGGCCGCAGCCAGTTCCAACATTGATTCAACATCGATGTAGTCCAGCTTGCGAGCCTGCGGAATCTGACGTGGGTCCGCGCTGTATACGCCGTCCACATCAGAGTAAATCTCACACACGTCTGCCTTCAGTGCTGCTGCCAGGGCGACCGCTGTAGTGTCGGAACCGCCACGACCCAGCGTTGTGATATCGCGAGTTTCGCGGTTGAAACCTTGGAACCCAGCGACGATTGCGATGTCGCCGTCGTTGAGCGCTTCACGGATTCGGTCTGGCGTTACCTCAGCAATTCTGGCGTTGCCGTGCTTGGCATCGGTAACGATTCCGGCCTGAGAGCCGGTGAATGATCGTGAGGAAGCCCCAGCAGCATTGATGGCCAGCGCCAGAAGTGCCATCGAGATTCGCTCACCAGAGGTGAGCAGCATGTCTAATTCGCGTGGGCTTGGGTTGTCGGTTACCTGGTTGGCAAGATCCATCAGTTCATCGGTGGTGTCGCCCATTGCAGATACGACGACGACAACCTGGTTGCCGGCCTTCTGAGTTTCAATTACGCGCTTGGCTACGTGCTTGATTTTGTCGGCGTCGCCAACCGACGAGCCACCATACTTCTGCACAACAAGAGCCAAGGCTGTACTCCTAGGGAAGGAACTTACAGGGATGCCCCAAGTCTAGCCGATGGACCTAGTTAGCAGGGCGGCGGCCTGAGAATGCGCGCCCGAGAGTGACTTCGTCGGCGTATTCAAGATCTCCCCCAACTGGTAAACCGGAAGCCAGTCTGGTCACCGTGATTCCGAGCGAACTTAGCATCCTCGAAAGATAGGTGGCGGTGGCCTCCCCTTCTAGGTTTGGGTCTGTGGCGATGATGACTTCTTGGATGGCCGGATCCGAAAGTCTGGTCATAAGTTCTTTGATTCGAAGCTGGTCTGGGCCGATACCCTCGATAGGACTAATCGCTCCACCCAGCACGTGATATAGACCACGGAATTCTCTGGTTCGCTCGATAGCCTGAACATCTTTAGACTCCTCAACCACACAAATCGAGGTTCTACTTC
>JBFYOM010000017.1:0-16432 GCA_041303805.1 Micrococcales bacterium | reverse complement strand
GGTGAAACTCTTGGATTGCTCTTCAGCGGGCAGTTCGTGGTCGCCTCTTTCGAAAGCTGCAAGAGACTGTGCTGACTCTTCCTCTTCAACATCTGCCAGGTTATGCGCTCGAACGGTGCTCCAAGTAGCTCGAAGCGGTTTGAGCGATCGGAACGAGGCTTTGCCAACCTTTTTTCTCGACGCTAGGCGTTTCGGGAAGGTAAAGAATCCCCAGAAACCCGCGCGTAACTCCGACCATAGGTAGCCTGGTCGCTTTTGTGCCAGCCTCCAAAAGATTCGATAAAAGGTGATTGCGGGAAGCGCTAGCCAATAGAGAAATGCCAGCGGAAGAGCGTCATGAACGAGATGAATGTTGATTGATGCTCGACGCATTGCCGTCTTTGGGCTTCCACTCAGCCAAGATCCGGATCTCTTCCCAGCCAGCGATAGCCCGGCATGGATGACTTTGGCCCGCGGAGCGATGACAACTCGGTAGTTGTGACGGTGGAACCGCAGCGAAAGATCGATGTCGCCAGAAAGCGCTGGGGCTCGGTCATCCAACCCGCCAACCTCTTGATATGCGTCGGATCGAACCAGCATTCCGGAAGTGCTAACTGCCAGGACGTCGGCCACCGTGTCGTGTTGTTGTTGGTCAATCTGTCGTTTGATGGGGTTGATTAACTCCCCGAACGGCGAGAGCGTGAGACCCAACTGCGATATTTGTCTGGGATTCTTGGCGGAGAGCTGCATTGGCCCAACCTGAACAATGGAATCTGAACCTTCGATAGCTGCAACGAGCTCTGCAAGGGACGTTTCATTAGGTTCGCTGTCGTCATGAACCAGCCAAATCCAATGTTCCGATGAAACGTCTAGACCGTCGAGTGCGGTCCTCAGAATTGCTCCCAGTTTGGTGGTGTGGGCAACCTTTATCGTCTTTTTCGAATAGTCTTTAGCGATTTTGGAACTGTCAACGATAACCAGCCTGGTCGGCGAAAGGGTTTGACGTTCAATTGCTTTTATCGCACGTTCCGCATAAGTCGGCTCGTCGTGAACGACGAGTACTGCGGTAACCTGCGTGGACACGAGCTAACGACTCAGGTCGATTAGGCGCGCTTCTTTAGCTTCCGACGCTCCCGCTCGGACAAGCCACCCCAAATGCCGAAACGTTCGTCGTTAGCCAAGGCATACTCAAGGCACTGGGCCTTGACATCGCAACCGGCGCAGATGCGCTTGGCTTCGCGAGTGGAGCCACCTTTTTCTGGGAAGAAAAGTTCTGGGTCGGTCTCGGCACAGACAGCTTCGGCCTGCCACGATAGAGGATTGTCGTCGTCGGAAGAATAAGCCCCCGCGACACCTAGGAATTGTGGATCAACAAACCAGTTTGCTGGAATTCCGTTTTCGTCTCTCATCATCACCCAATCTTTTTCCGCTTCTAAGTACTACGGTGTAATTACAACGATGTTATTACCAAATCCCAAAATAACGAAATCGAACTCTAAACCCTTGATTGAAGCCTAATTGACTGGTTTTGGTAGGGTGAAGGGTATGTCTGTTTTAGTCACCGGTGGCGCCGGTTATATTGGGTCGCACGTGGTTCGCCTGCTCGAACAAAAGGGTGAAAAGGTCGTTGTCGTAGATGACTTATCAGAAGGCTTTGAAGCCCGACTCCCCCACGCCACGCTGGTCAAGCTTGACCTTGCCGCACCCGACGCAAGAGTGCAACTTGCTTTGGTCATGGCTCAACACAATGTAGATTCTGTGATTCACCTTGCCGCTAGGAAAAAGGTGGGCGAGTCAGTAGAACGGCCCGACTGGTATTTCGAGCAAAATGTTGGCGGAATGAAAGACCTACTGGCGGCCATGAAAACCTCAGGCGTGATGAAACTAGTATTCTCTTCTTCGGCGGCCACCTACGGCATCCCTGACGTCGATCAGGTGGATGAGGATTTTGACTGCAAGCCAATCAACCCATACGGTCAAACCAAGTTAGAGGGTGAGCGCCTAGCCGCCGAAGCCTCGAAGGATTGGGGTCTTCGCCAATTGAGTCTTCGCTACTTCAACGTGGCTGGAACCGGTTGGCCAGACCTAGTAGACACTCAAGTGGCGAACCTGGTGCCGATTATTTTCAAATCGCTGCAAGAGGGCCGCTCGCCGCAGGTGTTTGGCAACGACTGGCCGACGCCGGATGGTTCATGTGTTCGCGACTACGTGCATGTCTTGGACCTGGCGGAGGCTCACCTAGCGGCGTTGGACTACCTCGATGAACCCAAGCGCGAGTACCAAGTTTTCAATGTGGGTACGGGTCGTGGATCAAGCGTTCTAGAAGTGATTCACGAAGTCGCAGCGGTGACCGGACAAAGAATTGATCCAGAACTAAAGCCACGACGGGCTGGCGATCCCGCCTACCTTTGCGCCGATGTAAGTCGCATCGAAAGAGTGCTCGGCTGGAAGGCAAAACACAATCTGAACGACATAATCTCCTCGGTTTGGAAAGCTCAGCAGAAGTAAATGGAGCCAATCACCACCTCGATTCGGGTTGCCATCGATAGAAGCAGTGCCGATTACCGCATCCGGTTCGGCGTCGCCTACGCTGCACTGTTTATCCTGATGGGTGGGGATGCGGTTCGCTATTCGGTCGGTTGGTTGGGTTGGGGTATCGGGCTCGCGTTGCTGTTGGTGTCGACCGTCATACTGTTTTTTCGGTCGAACTGGAAAGCAACATTCCGACAGGCGCCCTGGCCGCTGACAAGCCTGCTGGCATTGATGCTGGTTGGAACGATTTGGTCAAATTACCCAACGGTTACTCTTGGGGCGGCCATTGTTCAGATTGCAACCACGAGCTTCGCCCTCTTTCTCGCAACGGCCTTTGATTGGCGAGAACTCCTAAGGCTGTTTGCTAACACGCTTCGAATCATTCTCTTCGCGTCCGTAATTTTCGAACTCTTTGCAGCCGTCATTGTCCGCGGACCGATTGAGCCATTTTTCCCAAACTACGACGGTGACAAACCGCCAGCCGTGGCATTCTTTTGGACGCAGGGAAACCTTTTTTCGGACGACCGAATCCAGGGCATAGTTGGCAACTCGAACATGCTGGCCTACATGGCGATGCTTGCCGTGGTGGTCTTTGCTATCGAACGAGCCGCAAACACCACTTCTCGCCTGATCACCATCTTTAGTTTTTCGGCAGCGCTTCCAATGTTGATACTGTCTCGATCGGCCAGCATCGGTTTCGCCATGGCCGCGGTTGCGGCCGCAGCGGTAGTCTCCATCGCGGTCGAAGGTAAAGAACGCGACGTACGTCACCGCTACTATCGAGTCGCCTGGCTCATCATCGGCACCGGTGCGCTCTTGGTTCTGACTTATCGTGCGACGATTTTCACTCTGCTCGGCAAGTCTCCAGATATGACCGGGCGCACCAAGATTTGGAAGATCGTCCTTGATCTAATCGATGAGCGCCCGTTGCAAGGCTGGGGTTGGACTTCTTACTGGGTACCTTGGGTCGAACCATATCAGGGGCTCGTCGTCATTAACAATGTGCCCTACTTCCAGGCGCACAACGCGTTCCTGGATGTTTGGCTGCAACTCGGTGCCATCGGGCTGGGGCTATTTGTTCTCTTGGTTGGAATCACATTTGTGCGAGTTTGGCGCCTCGCGGTGCGACACACTAATCCCCTGTACCTTTGGCCAATTCTCGTGTTCGTTGGAATCATCACGCAGAACCTTACCGAGAGTCGAATCCTCGTAGAAATCGGCTGGGTAATTCTGGTGCTCTTTGCCGTGAAGGTTAGGGATCCAGACGAAACACTGGAGCCACGAGGTAAATCCCCAAAGCGTTTGAGAATAAAGCGTCTAGCTAAACGCTAGGGAAGAATCAGCACCTGTCCGCGCTGCAAAACCTCAGTTGAGAGATTGTTGATAGTGCGCAAAACGGTCTTGGTCGTCTTGAACTTCACTGCGACTTTGCTCAAACTGTCACCAGCGACAACCACATAACTGGTGGGGTTACCCTTTGGTAATAGGTTGAACATCGTCTTACTGATTACCACTGCGGCAACCCGGTTTTGAGACAGAGCGGTGTATTCAGCCGCAGTGCGAATTAGGCGAAGCTTGCCGCCATCCACCTGGTACTTGTTTGAGCCGTAGCTAACCAATGCTCCAATTTGAACGGTTTCTAATCTCAGATTCGCACAGGTGTTGCTGTCCAATACGGTTGCTGTGCCTGGCCAATGATTTGCTGCAGGTGTCTCGATGAGAAGTAACTTGCCCGCATCGGCCCAATATGTTTTTGTGCCGCAAATAAATTTCCGCCATTTAATTTTCGTTCTCGTATTGTAGCCAGAGAAATTTACGTTGGAAACAATTGGAGGCGAGGAAACCCCAATAGCCTCGGCTTGGCCGAGCGTGATGCCCCAACCCCTAGCCCAGCCGTCGATTAGGTAGATGTTTCCTGATTCTTTCACCTTGACGATTTGACCAGGGCTAAAGACATTGTTGGTGGTCTTTAGAGCATCGAGAGCGTAGCTAGGCCAAGTGACCTTGGTCTGGAACCCAGCGATTTTTAGCAGGCCAACTTCTTGGCCAGCGTTTACGAGGAGACGTTTCTTCTTCGAATAGACGAGGAACGACTTGGTTGGGGCCTCGGCAGCCTGAACCACCAGCGGGGTGGTGATGGTTCCTGCAGACGTTGCCGAAATCTTTGCTAGCAGGGCGGTCGGAATGGAATTCATCGTGGTCGCAATGTTCGCCGGGTCGGATATCAGGGTCTTTCCAGCCCCGGTCAGTAAGTATGACTGGCCACCTCCGCTCACGAACGGAGCAAGAGACACACCACGAGTGAGCTTAGCGATTGAGTCATTGGTTAGAGTGCCAGCAGACTTATTGAACTGCCATGCGGTGCCGGCCTTAATATCGGCGACCATGTTTTTCGGTACCTCGAAGAACGAAGCAGCTTGGGCAATTCCTGCCAACGATCCGTCGGTATTAGTAAGGAGTGAACCCTCCGAATAAATCGGGTCGCCAAGTGGAAGGTGGGAAATCGCGGCTGGTGTTAGAACGCTGGTCGCAGGCACGGAACCAGTAACTGCCGTGAGGCTGGAATCGTCAAGAACTTCACGGCGAACCCCATTTTCAACTAGGTACTTTTCGGTTGTCGATTTTACATATGTGGTTACTGCGGCGGTTGGGGCCGCCGAGTAGAGACCCAATTGTGTCGTTGTTAGTACCGGCAAATTGTTGAAGGTAGGAGTGGCCTCCGGGAAGCTGTTCGGAGCAAACGCTTTTGCAACCGCAGCAGAAGTAACTCGATGCTTCTTTGAATCGGTGAGGTAGTAGGTAACCCCATCAGCACCCCGGACGAATCGGTCTGGGTTAACTCCGGTGGTGATGCCAGAGAGGTAGCTCGCTGGAACCGACCCGATTGCGCCAAGTTTTGAGAAGTGCTTGCCGTTACTGGCCGAAATTGGGAACTTTTTGGCGTTGTCGATAACCAGATAGGTTTGGGATGAATCGGTTGGCTTCATCATCACCGGAGCCGAGAGAGTTTTGGCCTGTTCACTGGTGGCGATAAGCGGATTAGCCCAGTCCATGCGCGAGCCGGTTGCGTTGTTCATTGCCGTCACCTGTGACTGAACGATTCGGTATCTCGCTCCCCCGGTCACGAAATAGGTGTACGACGGAGTGCGAATCAGGCCATTCATGGCAGGGCCGGTCTGGAATTTAGAAAGCGTGTCGGCACTGACCGTGGCAACGCTACCGAACTTGGAAATCGAAGAGTATTCGCTCGAAGTCAGGGGGTGCTTTCTGCCACCGGAAATCCAGAAAGGGGTTGCGGTGCTCTTAATGAAAGTGGCGCTCGGTATCGATGCCAACGTAGGGTCGCTAATACTGGTCGCCTGGTTCCAGTCGTAACCAAGCGCGGTGGCCTGCGCACTGTTGGCAAGTTGAATCCTCTTGCCGTCGAAAATTCCGAATCGAGCTGAAGCAGCATTTTGAATCAAACCGGTTGCTGGTGAGCCTAGCGCGAACCGATTCAGGAACTCGTCGGTGAAGGTTGCGGTGCCCCCCATAACCGAAAGGGTTTTGTGTAGTTCCGGAGATGCAACCAGACGCCGTGTAGAGCCATCGAGCAGGAATATCTCTCCAGAGGTCAGGGACTTGCCGAAAGCGAGATTTGTGAAGTTAGCAACCTGCACATCCGTGAGTGCCGACGCGGTTGCCCAATCCAAACCAAGGTTCGCGGCCTGGGTACTAGAAGCCACTTGATATTTAAAGCCATCGACAATCATGTAGCGCTTCCCAGCGGAGTCGCTCACCACCGACTTCAATTCACCGGCATTCGTGAAACTCGATAGGTAGGCTTCTGAAACAGTTCCGATTGGCCCCAGCGGCTTGAAGTCGGAAATCATGCTGTCTTGGGTGATTAGGTAGCGCTTGCTTGAATCCTGATTCACCAGGAACGTCTCATTGGTAGAAGACTTCAGGAGGTATCCGCCGGCAACGGGTGAACCAAACCAGGTCCAGAATTGGCGCCAGAAGTTTCGGTTTCCGTAGGCTCCGCAGCTGTCGCCAGAACCCCACAAGTTCTTTAGAGCCGACTTGTTCGGCACGTATGGGGTGTAGTAATACAGCTTGGCGGTTGCCTGGCTCTTGAGCTTGAAGGTCTGTCGACCACAGCTAGCCTTCGGGTTGTAGCCCATGCTGATCGTGGTACCCGGCCTCAGGTAGGTAAAACTTCCGCGTGGGTCTCCGTACCACTTGAGCTGCCAGGCGGCACGATACATCTGCCAAAACAGACGAGACTTCGAGTTCGAGTCTTGGCCGCAAATCTGTGGAGCGGAGTCTGGGCAACCGTAACCCATGGCTGCCTTGTACATGTAGGTGGTTGGGTTCTTCGCCGAAACCAAACCCTGCTCTTTTTGCAGAGTCACTAGCAACACTCGAGGGTTGATTTTGCAGGCAACCGCGACGCTGGCAATGATTTGCGCGGCCGTTCGGTCTTCGGCAGCCGGAACGTCGGCACAAACCCTAAGCGAGTAACTGTGCAGTGAGCTACGAATTGCGTAAGAACCGACCACATCTTCTTTGTAGTTTCGTAAACACTTTGGCCCGCCGTCGTCGTCATCGCAAACCGGCACTCGGGCATTGAGGAACTTCTGAATAGAGGCGGCATCCATGGTGCCCCAGTCATTGAAAACACTGTCGGAAATGATTAGGCCTGGGTCAAATGTGCTCGCGTCCAAAGCCGCCTGGCTAGGTGTGGCGGTAACGACCAGGCCGGTGAAGGTTAGTGTGGCGGTAACCAAACCGACCACGAACTTACGAAGTCGTTTAAGGATCACTCGATCTCCAACTTTAGAGCATCGGCAAGGCCTGTGGATTTACTGGAAATGTACGTCACAGAGTAGGAAATCGCTCCGCCGGTGAATCCATTGATTGGCACTTCCATCGGGAAACACTGGGTAGAGGTCACGTTTGGCTCGGCACTGACGGTTACGCTCTGGGACATGTCGCCCTGAGTCACCTTGAGCGTGCACTTGCCGTCTTCTTCCATAATTTCGAGGGCTTCAGCAATCACCTGAATGTATCCGTTGTCTCGGAATGCCGAAGTGTTGAGAATGTTGATATCGACCCGGGTCAGGTTTGGGTCAAGAGTCGGGGCTGGGGTGGCCGTAGGGCTCGGTTCCTCGGTATTGGTTGCCGTTGGTGTGGGTTCTTCGTTCGGATAGAACATGCTGCACCCAGAAATGGAAACGGCTAGGGACAGCGCTAAACCGGCAGTTAAAAACTTTTGCTTCATTTGCGTCCTCCATTTCCTAGGACTACCTCTTCTAGCCTATTGGCTGAGGGGCCAAACAGCACCTATGACTCGCCTCGCGGCTTTGCCATCTTCGAGCGAATTGAAGGTCTGTTGCCAGTCTTTGTAAGCATTTTGGAAGGATTTGGCCGTTTCTGGGAGTTTGCTCAAAATCTCTAAAACCGCCTGCTCGGTCTTCACAATCGGCCCGGGAGCAGTGCCCTCGAAATCAAAGTAAAAACCTCGCTCGGATGCGTATCTCTCTAGGTCAGGGGCGAGGAAAATGACCGGCTTACCCGTCACGGTGAAATCGAACATGACCGAGGAATAGTCTGTGATCAAAACATCGGCAGCGATGTAAAGCTCGGTGACATCTGGGTATTTGGTGACATCTAGAGCGGTTCCAGCAGCCTTCGCCGAGTTCACGTTGTGAGTGTTGGTGTGACCACGGAACATAATCTGGAAGCCTTCAGGCAATTTGATGTCTGGTTCGAGGTAGCTAACCAGATCCCAGTTACCGGTCGCCGTGCGCTTGTAATCACGCCAGGTCGGTGCATACAAAATCAACACGGTCTTGGGATCGATAACCCCGAGGGATTCACGGATCTGCTGACGATCCGCTGCGGTGTGCGTCGTCAATCGATCGTTTCGCGGATAACCGGTTTCTATAACCTCGCCCGTGTAACGAAACGCCCGAGGGAGTACTTCACTACAAAACGGGCTCGGGCTTATCAGGTAGTCCCAAGCGGCAGCCTCACGGTTCATAGTGTCTAGGTAGCTCTTGGTCAGAGAACCTGGCGGAATGTCGTGTACCAAGCGCTTGAGCGGGGTTCCGTGCCAGGTCTGCAGGTAGGTCTGGCCAGCCACTTTACGGAAATACCAAGGCAGCGAAGTGTTGGCAACAATGTATTCGGCCGAGGCCAAGAGGTCCAGCCACTGCCTGCTCTCGAAACGAACGCCGACGGAACCGGCTGGAGCCTTTGTGTGAGACGCAGTGGTCCAATAAAACTTGAGGTCAGGACGAACTTTTTGTAATTCCAAAAAGATGTCCAGCGGGTTATCGCCAATGACCTTGCCGTTGAACGAATCAAAAAGTACAACGCCATTTTGAATCGGTAACTTGCCAGGCCGATACTGGAGCTTCCGCACATAAGCCAAACCACGACGACGAAGTGCTCCGATAATTCGCGTTGGTGAATAAGCCTTTAGATTCACTTGGTGACTCGACTTCGGTCAACGGTGCCTCGAGCACCGGTAAAGAAACCAATCAAAAATCCAACACCCCAAGAGATGTGCATCGTTGCCAAGACCAAGGGAACTGGAGCAAGCCTTGCAGCGAACGCACCAATCATGACGATTGCCCACCCGTAAGCAAGTATCGGGGCCCAGCCGATTGCGAAACCGAGAGTCGCCAATAGGTTGCCAACCAACAGCGAGATCACCAACGCCGGTGGAACAAAGTAGCGCTTTGATGCCCCTGCCAAATCCCGCTTCGTTAGGTCTCCGCGCCAAACCCCGGTTGAGTAAAACTGCTTCACGAGACCAGACCAATTGGATCTTGGCCAATAGGTGACCTTTAGCTCCGGACTGAACCAGACCAAGCCGCCGGTCGCCTTAATGCGTTGCGCCAACTCCCAGTCCTCGCCGCGAATAATGGATTCGTCGTAGCCGCCGACACGTTCGAGCGCAGCCTTCCTGAACACCCCGAGATAGGCGCTCTCGGCCTCACCGGCTTTCCCGCCAACGTGGTAACTCGCGCCGCCCAAACCAAACGGGCTGTTGTACGCCCAGGCGACCGAGCGCTGGAACAGGGTTTTTCCTTTGGCAGACATGATTCCACCAATCAAATCTGCTCCGAGCTCATCAAGTAGTTGAATGCTTTTGGCGATGTAGTTTTTGCCTGGCTCACTGTGAGCGTCTATTCGAACAATGTAGTCGTGTTTGGCTTGCCTGATGGAGAGATTCATTCCGACAGTGGTGAGACCGCGCGGGTTCGGCACCAGGCGAATTCGCTTATCGTTTTTTGCCAAGCGTTCAGCAATTTCATTGGTCTTGTCGGTGGAGGGTCCCAGTGCTAGAAGCAGCTCGCCTTCGAAGCCCTGCTCCAAAACTGAATGCACTGCAGCCTCGAGGTGACCTTCCTCGTTGAGGACCGGCATGATTACCGAAACGAAATTCGTCATGATTAGTCGACTGTGGTCGAGCCAACGAACTTGTTGTAGGCGGCGATAACTTTCTTTGGGTCGCCTTCCATGCGCAGTTCGCCCTTTTCAATCCAGATCACGCGGGTGCAGGTGTCGAGAATCGACTTCATGCTATGGCTGACCAGGAATACGGTTCCAGCGTTTTCACGCATTTCCCGCATGCGGGCTTCGGAACGGTTACGGAACTCCTGGTCCCCGACCGCTAGCGCCTCGTCGATGATCAAAATGTCGTGGTCCTTAGACGCCGCAATCGAAAAACGAAGACGAGCCGACATCCCTTGCGAATAGGTGCGCATTGGAAGGCCCACGAAGTCTTGTAGACCAGCAAAATCGGTAATTTCGTCAACCTTGTTGATGATTTCTTTTTTGGTGAAGCCCATTGCTAGACCGCCGAGCAAAATGTTTTTCTCGCCCGAAAGACTTGGCAGCAAAAGACCACCGACACCAAGCAGGTTTGGGCGGGCATTGGCGTAAATTGCACCTTGATTAATCGGAGTTAAACCGGCCAACGCGCTCATCAGCGAAGACTTACCGGAACCGTTACTGCCGATAATTCCAATTGATTCACCCTCATAAACCGTGAATTTGACGCCCTTGACGGCATGCACTTCCTGAAGCTTCATTTTCTTAGACAGTAGACCGCCACCGGCATTGCGTCGAGTCGCACGGCGACCTGATGCGAATACCTTGTAGACAATGTGAACGTCGTCGACGATTACCACCGGCTTGCGCTCAATTGGGGTCGCCGTTTTCTTAGAAGTCGCGGCCATAGCGCTCCTCCGCTCCCCAGAAGAAAATCAAACCGAAAATAAAGACTCCGAATGACCAAAGTAAAACCGGAATCCACAGCGACGCATCCTGAGGGAAACCGACCACGAGGTAGCTACGCGCAAGGTTCAAGAAATCATAAATCGGGTTCAACTTGATCAGCTGCGAATAAATGCTGTCAACCGGAAAAATCTTGTCTACTGAGAAGAACACGCCACTCACGTAGAACAGGATTCTCGACACGAATGGCACCAATTTATTCAGGTCGCGCACGTGAACGGTGATTCTTGCCATAATCATGGCCAACCCTAGGTTGAAGATGAACATCACCATGAGCAGTGGAATGATCATCAGCCACCAGAACGAGATGGTTTGCTGAACTCCGATGAGAATTGCCGCTAAGACTAGAAGTTGGGGTAGCAACGTGATGGTCTGCGAGGTGACGATTGAAAGCGGAAGTAAAACCCTCGGAAACGAAAGACTCTTGACTAAACCTGAGTTAGTAATGATGGCTCCAGCGCCACCGCTAAATGAGCCTTGAATGTAGCTGAACAAAAACACACCGGTGAAAAGGAACGGCAGGAAGTTATCGGGACGATTGTCGCCAAGGATGAGACCGAAAATGAGGCCGTAGGTTGCGGCCTGGATGGTCGGTAGCAGAACATTCCACCAACTGCCTAAACGACTCCTGGCATTGCCCGCCTCGTTGGTGTACTTGGCTAGCGTGTAAGCAAAATCCACACGACGGGCTGCGTCAGCGATGTACCGCGGCAAGGTCGGCCTCGCGCCAACCTTGTGCAATCCATGCTCGAGTGCGTACTCTTCAGTACTCATGCTCGACGCTCCTGTCGTTTTGATTTACTACTTCAAGAAGTTTAGTAGTTACTTGTTTTTGGCAATGATTTCCGCAATTGCAGTTCTAATTGCGGGGTAGTCAGGGTTGCCAGGGTGGAAGTCGTTTTCCGGCACCAAATCTAAAACTTTAAGACCACGTTTTTTGACCTTATTGGCAAGTTCTAGATAAGTCGGAAGCATATCCTTTGGAATGTCAGTGGTCACCAAAGACTTACCAGCGGAAGCTACTTCTTGGAACCGAGTGAAGATCACGCTCGGGCTTACCTGCTTGAGGATGGCAGACTGAACTTCTTTTTGGCGACGCATGCGATCAAAGTCTGAAGTGGTGTGTCTGGATCTGGCGTACCAAAGTGCGGTGTACCCGTTCATGTGTTGCTCGCCAACTTCAATCCAGCTCTTGGCATCCGAAGCGTCGTCCGCCTGCCCGCCAATCGGGAGCCGTTCTTTGACATCGATAGTAACCCCGCCAAGGGCGTCAACCAGTTTCTTCACGGCACCCATCTCGAGCATGATGTAGCTGGTGATCTTCAAACCGGTGACGCCCTCAACAGCGTCCTTGGTAGCTTCAACTCCGGGGGTTGACCCGTTCTTTTCAGCATCTGGGTAGAGCTCGGGGTGGTTGTCGGTAACGTTCTTGTAAAGGTAATTGATGTAACACTCGTTCGCACAGCTCCATCCGTTTGGATAGACCGTCCAGAGCGGCGATTCGGCGCTGAAAGGAACCTTTTCAAGGTTTCTGGGAATTCCGATGACGGCTACTTTTCCGGTTTTCTCGGAAACGCTAAAAACTGAAATTGAGTCAGGGCGGATACCGAATCGGTCGCTACCAGCATCGGAGCCCAGGACCAAAATATTGAATCGACCGTCAACCGGTTTGGTGCTGCCACTTTGCTTGAAAATATCGCCGATTGCTGACGCGCTGGAGGTGGAAATGTTTCCCGCGTAAACGAGTGAGCTAGTGCCCACAACACCGACGACGAGGAACGAGGCGAGTAGCACCCATCGAGAGCGACCTAGGACGCGACCGAGCGCTGAAAGTCTCAGCGCATCTAGAGTGACGAGCGCGAAAAGCGCAGCGAAAAGCCATAGATACCAGCCCAGGACGGTGGTAACAAATGGAACAGTCAGCACGGTGACTAACCATTTCTGATTGATGAAAAACAGCAAGGCACCAATTGCAATCAACGCAAGGTTTACCAGGCTGAACCTTAGTGCGAAGCGTCCTAGTTTGCGATTGCCACCCAAGAGTTGTGCGGTACCGGGAAATAAAGTTCCAAGGATTAGCAGCCACCAGGCGCGCTTACGCATCTGGATTGGATCCGCCCGAGACACATCACGGAACGGGCTTTTTCGTTGATCTAAATTTGAGATTTGAGCTTCTCGTTCTTCTCGGCTACAGCCACCTTGAGTGACTCGGTGAAGGCTTCAAGCTTTTCACTGAGCGAGCTGTCGCTGGCACCAATAATTCTTGCCGCCAAAATTCCGGCGTTGCGAGCTCCGTTTATGGAAACCGTTGCGACCGGGATGCCGGCGGGCATTTGAACGATGGAAAGCAGTGAGTCCATGCCGTCCAGGGTTGCCAGCGCAACAGGGACCCCCACGACCGGCAAGGTAGAAACGGAGGCGAGCATTCCAGGTAGATGGGCAGCCCCTCCAGCGCCTGCGATGATCACCTTGATGCCACGACCGGCTGCCGCTTTGCCCCATTCGATCATGCGCTCTGGCGTGCGGTGTGCGGAAAGAACCTCAACCTCGAATGGGATGCCGAATTCTTTGAGTGCGTTAGCGGCGTCGGACATGACCGACCAGTCGGAATCCGACCCCATAACAACGCCTACAAGTGCTTTACTCATCGCCTACAAGTTTAGGCGGATGGGGTTCTTATCCCCGTAAGCACACGCTCGCTGCGGCTCTCGCTTCGCTCAACACCGATTCGGCATCAGCCCCCACAACAGTAACGTGCCCCATCTTGCGGCCAAGCCTTGCAGCCTTGCCATAGGTGTGGAATTTGGCAGCTGGATGGGCCGCCATGGCATTCGGGTAGGTGCTCACAAAATCGTTTTTATCGTCAACGCCGAGCAGGTTGATCATGACCGCGTGTTCGGCAATCAACTCGGTGCTTCCCAGTGCAAGGTCTAACACTGCTCGCAGGTGCTGCTCAAACTGGCTGGTGAGTGAACCCTCGATGCTGAAGTGACCCGAGTTGTGGGGTCTCATCGCCAGTTCGTTGATCAGGAAATCGCCGTCGGCAGTTTCGAATAGTTCGACCGCAAGGACTCCGGTCACTTCGAGACCCGAGGCCACGCTCTCGGCAATGCCAACTGCTTTGGCGAAAGCGTCGGGGTTGGTGTTGGGGGCCGGAGCCAAAACTTCCGCACAAACGCCGCCACTCTGGACCGTTTGAACCAACGGCCAGTGTTTGAGTTCGCCACTAGGACGTCTTGCCACCAATTGGGCCAGTTCGCGAACGAAGTCGACTTTCTGCTCGGCCAAAAGACTGCCGCCAAATTTCTCTAGATTGCCGAGCCATTCGCTGGCGTCGACCGAGGAGCGAACCACGGCGACGCCCTTTCCGTCGTAGCCACCGATTGGGGTTTTCAAAATAGCAACGCCACCGTTTTCGGCGATGAAAACATCCAGCTCCGAAGCGGTTTTGATTTCCGCCCAGGCTGGCATTGGTAGGCCCAATTCGGCCAATCGACGCCTCATTTGAAGTTTGTTTTGTGCGAAACGAAGTGCAGCAGGC
The DNA here is from genome assembly GCA_041303805.1 of Micrococcales bacterium. GTDB lineage: Bacteria > Actinomycetota > Actinomycetes > Actinomycetales > Microbacteriaceae > Rhodoluna. The sequence continues at coordinate 2,088 of JBFYOM010000017.1, read as the reverse complement.
TTGGGCTGCACGCTAACCCCTTGAAGTTCTAGGCTTTCCAAAACCGCCAAAGGAACGTGCTCGTGATCAAAGGTGATTACGTCCACCGTTTGGGCAAAGGCTGCCACCTGAGAAAGGTCGGAGTAGTCTCCGACCTTTGTTGCCGCCAGAGCAGCCGAAGAACCCTCGGATTCGGCGAAAACCCTTAACTCAATTCCTAGAGCTTGGGCTGGCTCAATCATCATGCGGGCAAGCTGCCCACCGCCAATTACCCCAACGCGAAAACTCATGCCCCTATTTTCGCTTATGAAGCGATTGAAGTTCAGCCACAATTGCTTTTTGCTGAGCGTAGCCTCGCAACACAAACTCTTCATCGGAAGTCGTCGTGATCGTGATTCCTCGCATCGGCGATGAAGTTATCGAGGCAATTTCTGCCCAGGATAATTTGTGTCTGCGTGCAGATCCGAACCCGGTTGCAATCAATAGGCTGTCGGATTTCACATCAATAAACGTGGATGCGAATTTAAGTGCCGGCAGCAGCCAACTGATGGTAGCCGCTACTCCAGCGGTTATCCACATCGTATAAAAGGCCCACTCGCCAAGTTCAAAAACGGAAAGGAAACTGACCCCGGCACTTATCACTGCGATAGAAATAATCGGCAGTGTGAGCGTCGTCAACCTAGGACGCAGTCTCGTTAAATGACTCATCTCTTAATTGTGTCGCAGGTGTTCAATGTCACCGGCGGACACGGCCAATAGTGTTTCGCTGGCCGGCAAGGAAATTAACAAGCGCCCAGTGTTGTCAATCCCGACCGCAGTACCCTCTTGCTCTGAGCCGTCTGGGAAGGTGGCTCTAACCGGCAATCCAATCGTGGTGCACTCACTTCGAACTTCTAACTGAGCCTTTTCGAAATCTACTAGCAGAGTTTTTAGCGTGCCGAGGTAAGAAGCCAAGAAATCGTCTGCCGTCTCCGACCAGCCCTCAAGTAATAGGGAGGTGCTGTCTGGAATCGGCAGTTCTGCTTTCTCTAAGACCAAATTGATTCCAGCGCCCACCACTACCGAATTTCCCTGTGGGATTAGTTCACTCAGAATTCCGGAAACCTTTTTACCTTCGATGAGAACGTCATTTGGCCACTTGAGTTGAACCTCGCGTTCGGGCAAGGCTCTTTTCACGGCACGTTTCATGGCGACACCTGCAACCAAAGGCAACCAGCCGAACTGTTCCAGCCGCCACTCGGGTTTTATCAACACCGAGATTGCTAATGACTTTCCAGCTGGCGAAACCCACTGGCGACCGACGCGCCCCCGGCCGGCCGTTTGACTAGCGGCAACAAGGACCGAAAAGTTGGGAAATGCAATAGGTTCGGAAGTTGCTAGGTCAACAAGATCGGCATTGGTTGACCCGGTCGTTTCTAGAAAAACGAATCGGTTTGCAACTGCGGTGCTCTGTTTGAAGTCCATCGGCACAATGCTAACCTCTGGTCTTCGATACTCGGTTAGCGGTATCGTTGCTTTCATGACTGCCGACAAGCCAGACTATTCGACCACCGCCGGAAAACTAGCCGACCTTCGTGATCGCTACTACCAGGCGGTACACGCCAGTGGCGAAGCAGCAATCGAGAAGCAGCACGCCAAGGGAAAGAAGACCGCCCGCGAGCGCATCGAGATGCTGCTTGACCCAGGTTCGTTTGTTGAACTCGACGAGTTCGTTCGTCACCGCTCCACCGCGTTCGGCATGGACAAGAACCGCCCATACGGTGACTCGGTGGTCACCGGAGTTGGAACAATTAACGGTCGCCAGGTGGCTCTGTTCTCGCAAGACTTCACAATTTTCGGTGGCTCTCTGGGTGAAGCTGCTGGTAACAAGATCATCAAGGTCATGGACTTAGCAATAGCTACCGGAGTTCCGCTGATTGGGATCCTCGATTCCGGAGGAGCTCGAATCCAGGAGGGAGTCATCGCTCTTGGTAAGTACGGAGAAATCTTCAAACGCAACACAATGGCTTCCGGTGTCATTCCTCAAATTTCAATCATCATGGGCCCGGCTGCCGGTGGAGCCGTCTACTCGCCTGCTCTAACCGACTTTGTAATCATGGTCGACAAGAC
>JBFYOM010000016.1:0-17632 GCA_041303805.1 Micrococcales bacterium | reverse complement strand
CAGCCAACTGAAATGGACACCAGCGCCGAATAAGCCGAATCGCGCTTGGTTGGCAAATCACTCGGGAAAGTTTCAAGGCTTTCAAGAATCTCTACCTGAGCCTCGGTGTTGTGTCTGGCGCGCTCCAAAAGTGCTGGTAGAGAACCAATGTTGTGGGTTCCGAAAACGACATCAACCCAGGGAGCCTTCTTGATGATCGTGGCCTTGTCCTTTTGCGCCAAACATCCGCCAACCGCAATCTGAAGATTTGGATTCGCCTCCTTGCGAGGCAAAAGCTGACCTAGGTTTCCATAAAGTTTGTTGTCTGCGTTCTCACGCACGGCACAGGTGTTAAAAACGATTACATCTGCATCCTGCCCAGGCTCAACCGGGTCAAGCCCTGCTCCTTCGAGCAGGCCGGACAAGCGCTCGGAGTCGTGAACGTTCATCGCACACCCGTAGGTGCGCACTTCGTAGGTTCTGGTTGCGGTGGAAGTCATTAGGCTTCCGATTTTACCGCTTCCAGAAGCGCGGCACGGGTTGCACTCTGCACAATCGAGCCTGAATAGCCTTTACGGCCCAAAAAACCGCTTAGGCGGCGCCTAATGACTAACTGGTCGAGATGGCCCATTCTGCGGACACGGTTGATGGCCAGCTCAGTAGCACGTGCTAATTCATTTTCAGAATCAAGGTCCTCTAGAGCAACTTCGATGAGTGGATCCTCGATGCCCTTCTCTCTAAGTTCTCGGGCGATCGCGTTTCGCGCCAATCCTTTTCCGCGAATGCGCGAATTGGTGAACGCCCTGGCAAAAACGGCGTCGTCAATTATTTGCGCCTCTTCGAAGCGATCCAGCACCTTCTCGGCTATGTCAGAATCGATTCCTCGATTTGCAAGAATCTTCCGACATTGATCTTTGGACTTTGCCGATTTGGATAGTTGATAGAGCAAAACATTGCGCGCTCTGGACTCTTGCTTTTCGGGGGAAAGAGTAGGGGCCGAATCCGAGTCATTAGTTTCGACTCGTTTTCGGCCCCTGCGCTCGAACGACATGCTAGGCGTTAGCGGCCTTCGGGTCTTCCTCCACAGAATCAGCTAGCTGTGAAGGAACTTCGGCAGGAAGGTCGGCTACTGCGCGTGGCACGCCGATTCCCAGCTTGGTCTTGATCTTCTTTTCGATCTCTTCCGCGGTCTTTGGGTTGTCGATAAGGAACTTGCGAGCATTTTCCTTACCCTGGCCGAGTTGCTCACCTTCGTAGGTGTACCAGGCGCCAGACTTCTTCACGATGTCGTGGTCGACACCGAAGTCGATCAGGCTACCTTCACGTGAGATTCCGATTCCGTAAATGATGTCGAATTCGGCTTGCTTGAATGGTGAAGCCATCTTGTTCTTTACGACCTTGACTCGGGTGCGGTTACCCACAGCCTCGGTGCCGTCCTTAAGGGTTTCGATGCGACGGATGTCTAGGCGGACAGAAGCGTAAAACTTGAGCGCCTTACCACCGGCTGTGGTCTCTGGGCTTCCGAAGAACACACCAATCTTCTCGCGAAGCTGGTTGATAAAGATCATGGTGGTGTTGGTGCTGTTTAGCCCACCGGTGAGCTTGCGAAGAGCCTGCGACATTAGGCGAGCCTGGAGACCAACGTGGGTGTCTCCCATTTCGCCTTCGATTTCCGCGCGTGGAACCAAAGCGGCAACCGAGTCAATGACGATTAGGTCGATAGCGCCGGAGCGAACCAACATGTCGGCGATTTCAAGGGCCTGCTCACCAGTGTCTGGCTGACTAACCAAAAGTGCATCGATGTCTACGCCGAGTGCTTTTGCGTATTCAGGGTCTAGTGCGTGTTCCGCATCGATGAACGCCGCTACACCGCCATTTTTCTGGGCGTTGGCAATAGCGTGAAGTGTAAGAGTGGTCTTACCAGAAGACTCAGGGCCGTAGATCTCGATGATTCGACCGCGAGGTAGACCTCCAATGCCCAGTGCTGCGTCTAGAGCAATCGAACCGGTTGGGATTGTCTCTACCGGGGCGCGCTCGTCTGAGCCAAGACGCATGACCGAGCCTTTACCGAACTGGCGGTCGATCTGAGCTAATGCTGTGTCAAGAGCTTTTTCGCGTTCTGCTGGACTTGCCATGGTGTTCCTCTTTTTCTGCCCTTTCGAGCCATCACGTTTTCTTATTCTGATGTGACACTATTGCTAACCTGCGACATTGACCGCCGGCGTTTTCGATCTGTGGAAAACTTCCACTTCCCGATAAGTTGACTCTAGCAATATTCGAACAAGTTTTCGAATAAATCTTTTCGGCGTGTCTATTTTTTCGTATTTTTGTTCAAACCAAGCCAGCGAGTTTCGGGAACGTCGTTTGCCCTACAAATTGCCAACCAGACCTCGCGTAGGTCTTCCCCGGCTTTGTGGCATTGTTTTGCCGTTCGATCCCCTAGTTCGGTTAGCACCAGGTCGGTTTCGATTACCGCAGCGTAGTCGGCCCCAAACTCATCAATCATGAGTTCGCGAAATTTGGAAAGGCGCAAGAAACTTAGGCGTTAAGAAGTGACGAATCGAAAGATGCCACAAGTTCGGCTGGCACCGTGTCTGGGAAGTGAATCCCTTCGGCAACCGCTAGACGATCGGAAACTTCACGCATGACCTGAGAGATCGGAACGTCGAGGGCTTCGGCAATAGAGAAAAGTAGCTCTGAAGACACTTCTTTCTGGCCACGCTCGATTTCACTGAGATAACCAAGAGCAACGGCAGCGCGAGCTGCGACCTGGCGTAGAGTCTGGCGCTTTGACATACGAATGTCGCGCAAAACCTCACCAATCTCGTGACGCACTAGAACCATTTGGTACCTCCTGCTAATTAACTTACCTGTTACCACTGACAAGTTTTACCAATAAAACTTGGAGTTACCTGAAAGTTGTAGTGGAGGGATAAACAGGCTTATGGCTTGATTTGTTCCCAGATCATGGCAACGGCTGTGTCCACAGCCTGGCGACGAATTTCTTCACGTGAACCCTTGAAATTAAACTCACGAACCTTTTTCAGCTTGCCATCGGTAAGTGCGAGAAAAACCTGCCCAACGGGTGAGCCAGAAGGACCTGCGTTGCCGGTGGTGGCAACGGCGAGCAACTGGCCCGTCTCTAAGTCAGAGGCACCCAGCCCGACCGCATAAACGCCCTGAACCATGGCCAATGCCACTTCGGACGAAACCGCACCCTTATCCTCGAGTAGGTCTTCGTCCACCCCTAATAGCGCGCTCTTGAGTTCGTTTGCGTAGGTGACTTCGGAACCTAGGACGACATCTGATGCGCCCGGTTCCCGGATGAATTCGTCGGCGAGAAGGCCACCTGTGATGGACTCTGCAAAAATCAACTTCTGACCCGAGCTTCTAAGCTGCTCGAGAATTGCCTTCGCGCTCACTTGCGAGCCGCCATCAAGTACTGAACTCCGCTCGTGATGGTTAGGGCAAGAGCAAAGTAGAGCAGGAGCAACTGCAAGTAAGCGAGCGGTTCCCAATACCCTGCAAGCGGTGAGAGGTAAAAACCAACCGCAACCGACTGCATCACGGTCTTGAACTTACCTCCGCCAGAAGCAGCAATTACTCGATCGCGGATCACCATGAACCGATAGGCGGTGATCCCAAGTTCACGAAACAAAATAATCGCGGTAACCCACCAAGGAACTTGTCCGAGAGCCGAAAGCGCAACCAACGCTCCCCCGATCAAAACCTTGTCGGCAATTGGATCCAGGATTTTACCCAGGTTTGTGACCTGATTGCGACGCCTGGCTAAAGCACCATCGACTCCATCGGTTGCGCTGGCGAGAACGAAGAGCGTGACCACAATCCACCGCTCGTGCGCAGCTGGTTCCGGAAAACTGAGTAAGACCAACACGAAAATCGGGGCCAAGAGGATTCGGCCCGCGGTTATCGAGTTTGGGAGATTCACTGGTCGCGACCGGTGAGAATCCAGGCGTCTTCCTCGCCTTCGTCTGGGTCGCCTTTTGGAATGAACTCTTCGAACTCACCAGCAGCCATTGAGCCCTGGTCGATTCGGTTGGCGGCGTTTGCAACGTCAGTCGAAGTCTTGGCCCCTGGTTCGCCACGCAGGCTAGCCAGAACGGTGGCTAGGTCTTCAGGTTTGACCAAAACTTCACGAGCCTTTGAGCCTTCGCTTGGCCCAACAATCTGGCGCGATTCGAGGAGGTCCATCAGGCGACCCGCCTTGGCGAATCCAACGCGCAACTTTCGCTGAAGCATCGAGGTGGACCCAAACTGGGAGCTGACAATCAGTTCGGTTGCCTGGAGTAAAACCTCCAGGTCGTCGCCGATGTCGGCGTCGACCATCGCCTTACTTGAAACCGGCTCGTCAACGTCGCTGCGGTATTCGGGATCCATTTGAGCCTTGACGTGGCTAACCACTTTTTCAAGTTCCTCTTCTGAAAGCCAAGCACCCTGAACACGAATTGGCTTGTTGGTTCCCATTGGTGAGAATAGTGCGTCACCTTGACCAACCAACTTCTCGGCACCAGGGCTGTCGAGGATAACTCGCGAATCAGTGACCGAAGAAACTGAGAACGCTAGGCGGCTCGGAACGTTCGCCTTGATTAGTCCGGTGACCACGTCGACCGATGGACGCTGAGTGGCAAGCACCAGGTGAATTCCAGCAGCACGTGCGAGCTGAGTAATACGAACGATGGAGTCTTCAACATCCCGTGGCGCCACAATCATGAGGTCCGCGAGCTCATCAACCACAACCAAAAGGTATGGATAAGGCTGCAAGACTCGGCGCGAGTTTTCTGGAACCTTCACAGTGCCAGCAACAACCGCGCGGTTGAAGTCGTCGACATGCTTGAAACCGAACGACGCGAGGTCGTCGTAGCGCATGTCCATTTCCTTCACTACCCACTGAAGCGCCTCGGCAGCTTTCTTGGCGTTGGTGATGATTGGAGTGATCAGGTGCGGAACCCCCTGGTAAGCGGCTAGTTCAACGCGCTTAGGGTCAATCAAAACCATTCGAACTTCGGCTGGCTTGGCCCGCATCAAAATCGAAGTGATCATGGAATTCACGAACGACGACTTTCCGGCACCCGTGGCACCGGCAACCAAAAGGTGAGGCATCTTCGCGAGGTTCGCGATTACGAAACCCCCCTCCACGTCTTTACCCACACCGATGGTCATCGGGTGCTTGCTGTCGGTGGCAACCTTGGAACGAAGGACGTCGCCGAGTGAGACGGTTTCGCGGTCGGTGTTCGGAATCTCTAGGCCGATCAGCGACTTGCCTGGGATCGGGGCCAGTATGCGCACCTCGTTGCTGGCTACGGCAAGGCTTAGGTTATTGGAAAGCCGGGTTACAGCTTCAACCTTTACCCCTGGGGCAAGTTCAATTTCGTAGCGCGTAACCGTTGGCCCACGGGAGAATCCAACGACTCGAGCAGCAACGTCAAACTCGCTGAAGACACCGGTGATCTTCTGAACGATTAGGTCATTCGCCTCAGTTTTAGCCTTTGGCGGAGTCCCAGGCGGAAGCATCGTGACCGGAGGTAGGTGGTAAGGGCGGTTAGTCTTGGTCTTCTCAGTAACGACTACCGGAAGATTAGGCTCTGGGAACAGTTCGTTTGAGTCGTCTGCCTCACCCTCGGTGACAATAGCGATTGGTTCCGTCTTGGTTGTTGAATCAACCGAGGTGACTTCAAGCTCAGGTTCGTCTTTGAACAAATCCTCAATGGCAACATTCTCGGTAACCACAGGTGTGTCAAAAGGCTCTTCAGCATCTTTTTTGTCACGACGCCACCAAGGTACTTTGGTCCCGTCGAAGGCGTCGTCTATTTCTTCGTTCGAATCCTCAGACTTGGCAGGCTTCGCTTCCGCTGGCTCCCCAAACATGCGGTCGCGTAAGGCGGCTAGGCGCTCACCAATTCGACGAGGGGTGGCCTTGATGGTGATGAGAATGGCAGCAAACGCAATCAGAGTTAACAGAGGAACGGCGACCCAAATGGTTAGCGCCAAAAGCGGTGTGCCAACCATCCAACCGAAAATTCCTCCGGCATCGGTGAATAACTCGTTGTAGTTCGGGTCACTAGGTGCTGGTGTTCCCCCGAAAATGTGGAAGAACCCAGCGACACTCAAAATTAGAACAAACAACCCAAAAGCGATCCGACCGTTTCCCTTTACGGATGGCGGATAGTTCATGAGGTAGATGGCCAGGACCACCATTAGAACCGGCAAACCTAGTGATACGCGGCCGAACATTAAGCCCATGGTCCATGAGTGAATGAAGTGGCCAACGCCGTCTGGTTCAGGCATAAACCAGCCAACCCAAGCTCCAATCAAACCGGCTATCAGGATTGCAAAGGGGAACCCATCGCGACGATCTTCATCTGGAAGATCTCCATTGCGGAAGACACGGGCAAGGTAACCAACACCATTGGCGGTTCTAACGTAGCCGCGCGCAAACCAACCGCTAGTGCTTGAACTTGCAACTGGTTTGCGAGTTGCACTCTTTCGAGGTTTCGAAGAGCGCGGGGTACTTGGTCGTGATGCAGCCATGCCTCAAGGGTAATCGCCGATAGCGACAAATTCGTGGAGGTTACTGCTCTCTAACGACTACCGGAATGATCATCGGACGACGTCGGTGTTTCTTATTTACCCAGGTTCCGATGGTGCGACGAATCACCTGTTGCAAGGCGTAGGTGTCTTTAACGCCGTCGCCCGCTGCTTCCGCAAGAGCCTTAGCAACTGCTGGTTTCACGTCGTCAAAGACATGGTCGTCCTCGGCAAAGGCGCGAGCCCTGAACTCCGGTCCGACCGTGACGCGCCCTTGTTCATCCACCACGGCAAAGATTGAGATGAAGCCTTCCTGAGCCAAAACGCGACGGTCTTGAAGATCTTCCTCGGTCACCTTGCCTACAGTCTTTCCGTCAACGAAGAGCAGTGCACATTCAACAGCTCCAACGATGTGAGCCTCGCCATCTTTAAGGTCGATCACCCAACCATCTTCGGCAATGAGAACATTGTCTTTCGGGATACCTGTTTGCTCGGCCAGTTTGCCGTTGGCAATCAGGTGGCGGTATTCACCATGAACCGGCATCACGTTTTTCGGCTTGAGGATGTTGTAGCAATACAGCAACTCTCCCGCGGCCGCATGGCCAGACACGTGAACTTTGGCGTTGCCCTTGTGAACCACGTTGGCACCCAGTTTGGTAAGACCATCGATGACTCGGTAGACCGCGTTTTCGTTTCCTGGAATCAGTGACGAAGCCAGGATGACAGTGTCACCCTCGCCAATCTGAACGTCATGCTCCAGATTGGCCATACGAGAAAGCACAGCCATTGGCTCACCCTGAGATCCGGTTGACATGTAGACGATTTGGTTGGGAGGAACATCGCCGGAGTGTTTGTAGTCAATCAGCGACCCGGCTGGGACCTTTAGGTAACCCATCTGCGCTGCGATTTCCATGTTTCGAACCATCGAACGACCTACAAATGCCACACGACGTCCATTGGCGTGCGCTGCGTCTAAGACCTGCTGCACCCGGTGAACGTGAGAAGAGAATGACGCCACGACAACTTTTCCGGTTGAACGTGAGATCACATTGTCGATCACCGGACCAATGTCTTTTTCCATAGGTGTGAAGCCTGGGACGTCGGCGTTTGTGGAGTCTGACATAAACAGATCTAGACCAGCTTCACCGATGCGCGCAAAAGCACGAAGATCGGTTAGTCGGCCATCTAATGGAATTTGATCCATTTTGAAGTCACCGGTGTGTAGAACATTTCCGGCCGTCGTCTGAATGTGAACGGCCAGAGCATCTGGAATCGAGTGGTTCACAGCAACAAATTCGAGGTTGAACTCCCCTACCGACTCGTGCTGACCCTCGGTCACAACCATCGAATACGGAGTGATCTTGTGCTCTTTGAGTTTCGCTTCAACGAATGCCAAGGTCAGCGCTGAACCGATTATCGGAATGTCTTCACGCATTTTTAGAAGGTATGGAACTCCACCGATGTGGTCCTCGTGACCATGGGTAAGCACAATTGCTAGGACGTCCTGCAGGCGATCTTTGATGTAACTGAAATCAGGCAGAATCACGTCGATGCCGGGTTGGGTCTCTTCTGGAAAAAGAACACCGCAGTCGACGACCAGCAACTTGCCGTTGATTTCGAAGACGGTCATGTTGCGACCAATTTCTCCAATTCCACCGAGTGGAACAATTCGAAGAGTGTTCGGTTGTAGTTTGGCCGGAGCCGGGAGTGTTAGAACCAAGGGTTCCTCTTATCTGGTTGTGCCAGCCACCTTTGGCAGCGCGCCACCGGCTGCTGCATTGCGGTCTGGACGGAAGTTTTCGAATGACAGGCCTGTGATGCTTTTCACCTTGTCGATGTCTACCTCGATGCGAGTTGCCTCAGCATCTTCTGGGCCAACTAGTGGTAGACGAACTCTAGGGCTATTGATTACGCCTAGGCCGTGAAGCGCATACTTAGTGGCAACGGTCCCTGGCACGTGGTTCATCATTGCTGAAACCAATGGCTCAAGAGAGTTGTGAACGGAAAGAGCCGCCTTAAAGTCGTTTCGGTTGGTGGCGTCTACCAGTTCACGATAGGCCGCCGGTGCCACGTTTGCGGTAACGCCGATCAAACCGGTCGCCCCAATTGCTAGGTGCGGCAAAACATTCGCGTCGTCGCCTGAGAAGTAAAGCAGGTCGGTTTCGTTCATCACTCTGGAAACCTGGGCAAGGTCTCCCTTAGCGTCTTTCACGGCAACGATGTTGGGGTGCTTGGCAGCGCGAATCAAAGTCTCGTACTGAATTGGGATTCCCGAGCGCCCAGGGATGTCGTAGAGAATGACCGGCAAGTCCGTGGAATCGGCAATTAGGCGAAAGTGAGTGAGAACACCGGATTGGGTGGGCTTGTTGTAGTAAGGAGTCACAATCATCACGCCATCGGCTCCAGCTTTTTCGGAAGCCTTGTAGAGCTGCATCGCGTGGGCGGTCTCATTAGAGCCACCGCCGGTAATGATCTTGGCGCGGCCGGCAGCAACAGACTTACCGACCTCAACCAACTTCAACTTCTCGGCATCGGTAAGAGTTGAAGTTTCACCAGTGGTGCCGGTGACCACGATTCCATCGGCTCCGTTGGAAATCACATATTCCATTAGGGCTTCAGTAGCCGGCCAGTCAACTTCACCATCGGTGTTCATAGGCGTGACTAACGCCACCAGAACTTGGCCGAATAGGTCTTTACTTGCCGATGACATGCTTCAAGATTAGCGTTATGGAGCGACGCGACCGTGCTGGTTGAACGCCTCGTAGGTGTAAGGCATCAATTCAGCCCAGAATTCTTCCATCTTCTCTGCGCACATTTCAATCTCGCGCTGAGGGAATGATGGGAAGTGAGTTCCTTCGCGCTTGGTGCGAAGGCTCAAGAAGTTCATGAGCGCACGTGAGTTCATGGTCACGTACATCGAAGAATAGATGTTTAGCGGCAAAACAATTCTTGCCACCTCACGAGCCACGCCAGCCTCGAGCATGCGCTGGTAAGACTCGTACGCTTCGGTTGATGCGGTTCTAGCTTCTTGCTCGACAAGGGCAACCTGCTCGGCTGTTCCAGGTAGGAACTCGTAGTGGCCAGCCTTGCCAACCTGCACTAGGTTGCGATCTGGACCTGGCACATAAAAAACCGGGCTGAGCTCCTTGTAACGGCCAGATTCTTCGTTGTAAGAAGCAATGCGGTGGCGCTGGAATTCACGGAAAACGAAGATTGGCGCCTGAACGTAAAAAGTCATTGAGTTGTGCTCGAAAGGCGAACCGTGACGGTCGCGCATCAGATAGTTGATAAGGCCTTTGCTGGCCTTCTCGTTCTCTGAGGCGTCCACATTTGCGGCAGCAGACTCTAGGGTCTGCTCACCCTGGGTAGAAACCCGAGCGGCAAAAAGAACATCCGAATCTGCCGCTGAAGAGCGAACGAGTTCTACGGTTACATCACTGCGGAATTTGATTTCTGACACACAAAAAGAATACCCGTAGCCCGACGTAAGAAAACGCAACAAGGGCCGCGTGCCATAGTAAAAGACCTAGCCTTGAACCATGCCTACAGACTCCGGACTAATCGTGCTTATCGCTCTTGTCAGCGCAGCCACGCTTTTGGGCTGGTTTTGGAAACTCACAACCGGCCGTGCAAGAAGAATCAAAAACGGTGAGCAGATTGACCTAAATGAAATTGCCGCCGAGAAAAATGGCAAGCCCGTCACCGAATTTGGCGAACACACCACATTCCTACAGTTCTCCAGCGAAGCGTGTTCCGTTTGTAGGCAAACCGCCCGCATCTTTGGGGAACTGGAGAAAACTTCTCCAGGCGTCCTTCACATCGAAGTTGACATTACCCACAGACTTGAGCTTGCCGAGAAATTCGGAATCCTTCAAACCCCAACCACGCTGGTGCTAGACGAAAAGGGTTTAGTGAAGTCTAGAATCGGCGGGGCGCCAAAACCACAAACAATCGAAGCAGAGATAGGACATTTCGTAATCTAATGAGCAAAAAACAAATTGACCCACGGGGCCCACGATTCGGCGCCAGCGTCACCAGCGTGCTGCTTTTAATTGTGATCTACCTTTCACTCACTCCCGCTACTTTTTCATTAGCGGTTTCCCTGCTATCGATAATCGTTGCCCTGTTTGCAATCGGTGCGATTTTCGGCAACTCGAATCACCCATACGGCTTGATTTTCAAGAAATTGGTTAGACCTCTTCTTAAAGCCCCTACGGAACTTGAAGACTCAAGACCGCCACAGTTTGCTCAAGCGGTGGGTTTGGTTGTCGCTGGTTCAGGATTGGCACTTGGAATTGCCGGAGTCTCGCTTGGTTTGACCATTTTGGCCTCAGCAGCATTCTTCGCAGCGTTCCTAAACGCCGTTTTCAACTATTGCCTAGGTTGCCAAATATGGCTCGGGCTCGCCCGAATCGGACTTATCAAGCCTTAGAGCCTCCAAGGCTACTTGGCTAGTGTGATGGCCTTTCCCATCGCCTGCCTGGCGCGAGGTCGATCTCCGCAGGCGTCGTAGGCCAGAGAAAGTGCAAACCAGCTCTGCCATTTTTCTGGTGAGCTCTCTGCCTTCTGCTTGAAGGTTTCAAAATTCTCGGCTGCCGACTCCTTGGTTGGTCGACCGCTCGGGCGAAGTTCCAACTGGAACACTGGCCAAGTATTGGTGTCTTCTAGGATTTTGCCCAGTCTTTCGACAGCCAAACCGAACTTCAATTCGCGATAGATGGTCCAGACACCAAGAACTGGGAAGGTGAGAATCAGGATTCCCATGGTCACTCCAACTAGGGTTCCCGTGCTGAGCATTCCGATTGCCCAGTTGGTCAGAACCAGTAGGTAAACGATCAGGAGCGAAATGGAAATTGCCGCGCCGAGCTTTGGAGACTTCAACTACTCAACAACCTGGTCGAGGCCGACGAAGAAACCTTCATTCACGCAGGCAAAACGAATCGAAGCCAGGATTCCGCCAGCATAGGCGGCCACAGAAGTCACCTCATGTGAAATGGTTAGAAGTTCGCTTTCTCCGCCAAGCAATATATCTTGTTTAGCGCTGACGCCGTTTAGTCGAAGGCTGTGTATTGGCACTCCAGCCACGATTTCGCCTCGTGCCGCTTGGCCAACGCCTGGCACCAAACCAATTTCTTCTCGGGATTCTGCGATAAGTTCTGCAGTTCTAATTGCCGTGCCCGATGGGGAATCGATCTTCCCTGCGTGATGCGCTTCAACGATTTCAACGCTTGCAAAATGCTTGGCGGCTTCGGCGGCGAAACGCGTCGCCAGCATGGAACCGATTGAGAAGTTTGGAACCACGACGACGGTTGCCTGAGCCTTGAAAACCTCTGACTCAAGAGAAGCAAGTCGAGTAGCCGACCAACCAGAGGTGCCAATTACCAGCGGAAGCTGATTTACAACACAGAAACTGACGACTCTCTCACTGACTTCCAGTTTGGTGACATCGAATACAACGTCAGCGCCGACAAGTTCGTCTAACGAGGAAGTTGAGTTCAGGCTGGCGTGCAGAGACAGGTCCTGAGCAGAATCAATTAGGTCGATGGCCAACTTGCCCATGCGGCCAGTGGCTCCAACTACTGCAACTTTGATGGTCATGTTTCAACCCTAAACGAACTGCTTGAAGGCAGACTCAGCCACGTCACCGACAACCACTAGGGAACGCTCGCGATCCACTAGGTCTAGGGCGACTCTCTGAACGCGATCGGCGGTTACCTGCGAGTACCGAAGAATCGTTTCATCCAGATCGTAAAACTTACCGTTGTGAATCTCCGTTGAGAACAATCGATTCATTCGAGCCATCGAAGATTCGAACTTTAGAGCCAGCGAGCCCGAAATGTTTCCTCGTGCCAACTCAAGTTCGTCTTCAGTGATTCCCTGGTTGGCAAGTTTCTCAAGTTCTTCGACCAAAAGGGCGGTTACCTCGGGAGCCTTGGCCGGAGAACAACCCGCATATAGACCAAAAGCCGCTCCATCTGAATATGCCTGATTGAACGAATAGACCGAGTAAGCAAGACCGCGCTTTTCGCGAATCTCCTGGAATAGGCGAGAACTCATTCCCCCACCGAGGACGGTGTTCAGAACAGCCATGTCGTAGCGGCGGTCGTCTTCGGCAACCAAGCCCTGGCAACCGATCAAGATGTTGGTTTGCGCCAACGGCCTGGTGATTACTTCTAGGTTCTTGGCTCTTGGAATGCTGGCATCGCCTAGTTCTCGGCGAGGACGTGGGTGCGCCGCAATCGAAAGATCCCAGCCTGCTTCGGTTAGAGCATCGGTGACCAGTTTGACTAGTTCGTCGTGGTTTACTCCCCCCGCAGCAGCAATCACCAAATCCTGCGGGCGGTAGTTGGCCTTGTAGTGCTCCCAAACAGCATCGCGAGTGACGTCGGAGATCGTTTGGATAGTTCCACCGATAGGTCTCCCGATCGGGTGGTCGCCGTGAAGGGCGGCCGAGAAAGCCTCGTGAGCAACGTCCTCAGGATCGTCGTCGTTCATAGCTAGTTCTTCAAGGATGACGGTTCGTTCATTCTCGAATTCGTCTGGGTCGATCAGAGAACTGGTCAACATGTCAGCGATAACATCGATGGCCAGGGGAAGCGCACGGTCTTGGACGCGGGCGTAGTAAGACGTGTATTCCTTGCCGGTAGCGGCGTTAGAAGAACCGCCAACCGAGTCGAAGGCGATGGCAATCTCAAGCGCAGTTCGCTTTTTGGTGCCCTTGAACAAAAGGTGTTCTAGAAAGTGTGTTGAGCCAAAGTTTCCACCGGTTTCATCGCGAGAACCAACCGGAACGGAAAACGAGATAGAAACGCTCTGAGAACCTGGCATGCTCTCAGAGAGAATGCGAACACCGCTTGGGAGAACAGTACGGCGAACCGTGCTGCCTCCCGAAGCGGTGAACTCAAGTTCGGCGCGATCTAATGGGAAAAAGATCTCAGCCATTTGGAAATTACTCAGCCGAAGCTGCGTCGTCTTCAACCACTGGCGAAAGCGAAAGCTTTCCGCGGTCGTCGATCTTGGTGATTTCAACTTGAAGCTTCTGGCCAACCTCAAGAATGTCTTCAACATTCTCAACGCGCTTTCCGCCAGAGATCTTCTTTAGTTCGGAAACGTGTAGCAGACCGTCTTTTCCAGGAACTAGCGAAATGAACGCACCAAAGGTGGCTAGCTTCACTACGGTTCCAAGGAAACGCTCCCCAACCTCAGGAAGGTGTGGATTTGCGATGTTGTTGATGGCTGCCTTGGCGGCTTCTGCCGAAGGACCGTCGGTGGCACCGATGAATACGGTTCCGTCGTCTTCGATCGAGATGTCTGCGCCAGTGTCTTCCTGAATCTGGTTGATCATCTTGCCCTTTGGACCAATGACCTCACCGATCTTGTCTACAGGAATCTTCACCGAGATGATTCGAGGAGCGGTGGCCGCCATTTCTGCTGGCTCGCTGATCGACTGGTTCATCACATCAAGAATCGAGGTGCGGGCTTCCTTCGCCTGAGTTAGAGCGCCAACTAGAACGTCGGTAGGAATACCGTCTAGCTTGGTGTCTAGCTGAATGGCGGTGATGAAGTCTGCAGTTCCGGCAACCTTGAAGTCCATGTCGCCAAGTGCGTCTTCTGCTCCAAGGATGTCGGTTAGAGCTGCATACTGAGTCTTTCCGTCGATGGTGTCAGAGATTAGACCCATTGCGATACCTGCCACTGGAGCCTTTAGAGGCACACCAGCTGCTAGTAGCGAAAGGGTTGAAGCACAAACCGACCCCATTGAGGTTGAACCGTTCGAGCCAAGAGCTTCCGAAACCTGACGAATTGCGTACGGGAATTCGGTGCGACCTGGAAGAACTGGAACCAACGCACGCTCTGCCAATGCACCGTGACCAATTTCACGACGCTTTGGAGTGCCCACACGACCAACTTCACCGGTTGAGTAAGGAGGGAAGTTGTAGTTGTGCATGTAACGCTTGGTGGTCTCTGGGCTTAGTGCGTCGATGGTCTGTTCCATCTTCAGCATGTTCAGAGTGGTGATTCCAAGAATCTGGGTCTCGCCGCGCTGGAAGATAGCCGAACCGTGAACGCGTGGGATTACATCCACTTCTGCGTCTAGGGTACGAATGTTGCGCAGGCCACGTCCGTCGATGCGAACGCCTTCTTTTAGAACACGGGTACGAACAACCTTCTTGGTTACCGACTTGTAGGCAGCCGAGATCTGGCTCTGCTGCTCTTCGGTTAGAACGGTCGAAAGCTTTTCCTTAACCGATGCCTTTAGTGCGTCATCGGCGTCCTGGCGCTCCTGCTTGTCGGCGATTAGGTAGATGCGTCCCAGTTCCTCTTCGGCAAGCTTAGCTACGTGTTCGTAGGTCTCGTCCGAGTAAGGAGGGAATACTGGGTACTCGGTTAGTGGCTTAGCCGACTTAGCGGCTAGACGCGACTGAGCAGCAACAAGTTCCTTGATGAAAGGCTTCGAAGCCTCTAGACCGGCAGCAACAACTGCTTCGTTCGGAGCGGTTGCACCCTGGTTCTTCACAAGATCCCAAGTCTGTTCGGTAGCCTCTGCTTCAACCATCATGATGGCAACGTCTTCAACGCCGTTCTCTACAACGACACGACCAGCAACGACCATGTCGAATACTGCGCGCTCTAGCTGAGAGTGCTTAGGGAAGGCAACCCACTGGTCGTCGATCAGTGCAACACGCACACCACCGATTGGACCAGAGAATGGAAGCCCTGCAAGTTGGGTCGACATCGATGCAGCGTTGATCGCTACTACGTCGTACATCTCGTCTGGGTGAATCGCCATGACGGTGACAACAACCTGAACTTCGTTACGAAGACCCTCGACAAACGATGGGCGAAGTGGACGGTCGATTAAACGACAGGTCAGGATTGCTTCGGTTGAAGGGCGACCTTCACGGCGGAAGAAGCTGCCAGGAATCTTTCCTGCAGCATACATCTTCTCTTCAACGTCGATGGTTAGTGGGAAGAAGTCGAACTGGTCTTTTGGCTGCTTGCTGGCAGTGGTAGCCGAGAACAGCATGGTTTCACCATCAATGTAGACGGCTGCGGCACCCTGAGCCTGCTGGGCTAGGCGTCCTGATTCGAAACGGATTACACGCTTACCGTGCTTGCCGTTGTCGATGGTTGCGTATTCGTATTCTGAGCCATCCATAGGCTCGTAGTTGTCTGGACCGGTCATGGTCTCTCCTCTTATTTCTTAACGCGCGAAAAAACCACAAAGATTATGTGAATCGCGCTAGAGCCCGAAGGCTTCGGTAACTGCCCACCGAATGTGGGCTGCCCTGATCTGCAGTAAAGAACCTTGGAATTCTTTCCAAGACCCACCACCGAAGATCAGCAAACGTTGCCGTAAAGCTCTAACTCAAGGCTAACAGTTGCGACCGACATTGCCTAGAACTTAAAAAGAGAAACTCCCCGAGTGTACCCGGGGAGTTTCTTGCAAAGTCAGATTATCGACGAAGACCTAGTCGCTCAATCAAGTCACGGTAGCGCTTGATGTCTACCTTCTGCAGGTAGCCAAGAAGACGCTTGCGCTGACCAACTAGAAGCAGCAGACCACGACGTGAGTGGTGGTCGTGCTTGTGCTCTTTGAAGTGCTCGGTTAGATCTTTGATTCGACGCGAAAGCACAGCAATCTGAACCTCTGGTGAACCGGTGTCACCTGGGTGGGTTGCGTACTCAGCGATGATGCTCTGCTTTACCTGTGGGTCTAGAGCCATAGTGGTTCTCCTTCGATTCGCTGCACGGCGTAAGAAACAGGATGTTTCAAACTCTCTTTATCCGCGGCCGTTACACGGCAACTTCCCAAGCCTACCCGTTAGTAGGTGATTGGTGCAACCGGTGTGGCAACCTTTGACTTCTTTGTTGGCAGCAAGCTCACTACAAAGAAAAAGATTGATACCGCCAGAAGTGTCAGGATCCCTGGCAGGACAGCACCTATAAGTGGAAGAAGGCTCTGAAGGAGTTGCTCTTCAGAAAGGGCTTCGAAATCGTTGATTAGGGCATAGTCGCTGAAAGCTTGAACATTGTTGGAAATACCTAGGATGAATAACGCGATTGGTAGCGTCCAAAGAGTTAGCCACCAGGCCGAGAATCCTGCATCGCGATTGCGGCGAACCATAATTGTGAGCTGCGGCAAGAATAGAGCAAGGCTAATCAGGGATTGAAATGGAGCCGAATCAGTTTGGCGAATCGCCATGTCAAACGAAAAGGCGATAACAGTGACAATAAAACCGAACAGGAAGAACCACCAGTATTCAGGGCGTGAAGCCACTCCCCTGAAATTCACATACTTTGTAAAGGCTATTTTTACCGCATCCATGAACTGCATTAGTTCTCCTTAATTTTTAGTGCCACACGAATCTTTTCGATGTCGCGATTTATCTCAGCTACTAATGACTCTACGCCGTCAAACTTGGCAGCTGGCCTAATGAATTCAACGTATTCGAGAGTAACGGTCTTGTCGTAAAGATCCAGATCTTTACGGTCAAGCACGAAGGATTCAACGAGTCTTGGCACTGCCTGGAAAGTTTCGTTGATGCCAACCGAATGGGCCGCTGGGAGTTTCTCACCATCGACGTGCAGCCATCCCGCGTAAACGCCATCCAGTGGCAGGAAACCTTCACAATCGCGAGACATGTTGGCGGTCGGAAAGCCAATGGTTCTTCCGATCTTCAGACCGTGTTCGATCACTCCAACATTGCTATGGTTGCGGCCCAGCAGCGCAGCGGCGACTACGACCTTGCCGGAGTCCAAAAGCTCGCGAATCAAAGTTGTTGAAACTGCTCGGTCGCCAACCATTACCTTGGGAATCTCATAAACTCGGAAACCAAAAGCTCGGCCAAGTTCACGCAAGGTTTCAACAGTTCCGGAACCACGGTGACCGAACCTAAACGCTTGGCCAACAACCACAGCCTTGGCCTTGAGTTTTTCAACCAAAATGCTCTGAACAAATTCTTGTGGAGAAAGCGCTGCCAGAGCTTCGTCAAATTTCAACGTAAGCGTGGCGTCAATTCCACGGGCCTCGATGAGCGATTCTTTTTGGGTTGGACCAACAATTGGCAGTTTGCATTCACTTGGATTGAGAAGTGCGTCTGGG
>JBFYOM010000015.1:0-18183 GCA_041303805.1 Micrococcales bacterium | reverse complement strand
TTGCCGCTCCTGTGCTCCAGAAGTTGAAAGCTGAATTCCCAAGCCCAGGAGGGCGCCCGGCACCGTAGGTCCATCCCAACCGACCGAAGGGTGTGCAGCAACACCTGCGGGTTTGTCAACGACGATTATGTGATCGTCCTGAAAAATAACCTTGAAGTCCTCAACTTTGTCTGGCTGAATAAGCAGCCGGTCTGATTTTTCAACAAACTGAATTAGGACCAAATCGCCTTCTTGTAGACGATCGCTCTTGCCAGCTAACTTGCTGTTGACGCTAATAAGTCCGTCGTTGATTAAGTCCGAAACGGCAGTTCGTGACATTCCCAACGCTTTGCTGATTCCAGCATCAACGCGCATTCCGGCCAAACCCTCTGGAATAACTAATGGCTTAGTTTCAGACATTAGCTCAGGAGCTTTTTGCCGCGCATAATCAGAATTACAACCACGGTCATGGCTCCGGAAATGCAAATATCGGCGACATTGAAGACTGGAAATCCAAAAGGCAGTTGAAAGAAATCCACAACCTTTCCAACGGCAAAACCTGGTTCCCGAAACAAGCGGTCACCGAGATTTCCTAGGACGCCACCCAAAAGCACCGATAGCGTAAGCCTCCAAACAAAATCTTTGGTTCTGAACATCAAAATAAGAATGGCCACTGCTGCAAGAGACGAGATGATCGTGAAAATCCAGGTGGCGCCAAACCCGATCGAAAACGCGGCGGCCTCGTTCCAAACCAGATTCAGTTTCAATACTTCCCCAATAAATGGAACACTCTGGTAA
The DNA here is from genome assembly GCA_041303805.1 of Micrococcales bacterium. Classification (GTDB taxonomy): domain Bacteria; phylum Actinomycetota; class Actinomycetes; order Actinomycetales; family Microbacteriaceae; genus Rhodoluna. Next base: position 17,406 of record JBFYOM010000015.1, on the reverse strand, counting down.
GGAGTGAGTGCTTCCAGCGCCCAAACTTTGGTCAGTTGGTCCAATGCCAATAAACAGATTGTCAGGACCAGGAAGGGGTAAAGTGTGACCGCTCGACGTCTAGCCATAGCGTTAGTTACCTAGAGTCCCCTGATTGCTGGTTGGCGCTTGGGTGGGTGTTTCCAAGTCTCTGAGTTGCGCCTCAATGAAGCTGCGAATACTGGCCCGGTAGTCGCGTTCGTATTGTCTAAGTTCTTGAATTGCGTGCTCCAACAGAGCTTTTTCCTGCTCGAGACGCGATAGGTCGGACCTTTGCTGCGCTTCAGTTTCACGAAGCAATCGAGCTGCAGTTGCTTGACCTTCAGCGATGAGTGCATCACGTTTCGCAATTCCTTCTCGAACATGCTCGTCGTGTAGCTTGCGAGCTAACTGAAGAAGATTGTTGGTGTTATTTGGCTCGTTAGCCGCTGCCTCAGTAAGTGCTTCTGGGAAGGCAGCTCCTGGGTTGGTAATCGACGTGGCAATGTCGGTACTGGTGGTTGAAAGGGATCCCGTTAGAGCTCCCGGCGATCGCTGAAGTTCCGCAATCCGGCCTTCACTGGCAAGCAGTCGTTGACGCAGGTCTTCGTTTTCTTGGTTCAGACGTCGAAATTCAACGATGATTTCGTCAAGAAACTCGTCTACTTCGTCTTGGTCGTAGCCTTCACGAAATTTAGTAGGTTGAAACTTCTTGTAATGAATATCTTCAGGTGTCAAAGACATGAAAGACCTTTCAACAGTTTGTTTTTTAGAGGAACCAAAACCTAAGGATACCAAATAAGCGATGAGCTTTACTTGGCTGTGAATTTGCTAGCCGAGAAGCAGGATGTCCCCGTCTTCTTCGTCCTCGCCCTGGTTAACCATCACGTTTGCAGGAGTAAGCAAAAATACCTTTGGAGTCACACGCTTCAGGTGTCCGTGTCGACCTTCTTTCAGGCCAAGTATGAAATCAAGGGTTCGAACCGAGTCTTTTTCCGAAAGATTTGCCATGTTAATGATTAGTGGAATGTCTTCACAGAAGTGTTCGGCGATGATCTTGACATCGCTGTAAGTTTCTGGATCTAAAGTTACAATCTCGCCAACGTCTTGGTTGCCTTTAGAAGAACGGATGCTAGTTACCTTCTTGGCCTCAGGTTTCGGTGCAGGAACCGCTTTAACCTTAGATTGCTTTTCGCCCTCGCCGGCTACCCAAAAATACTCTTTGAAAGAATCGAAAACACCCATGTTTAGCTCCTAATGCTGTTGAACCCAGAATATGGCTTAATCACCCTTTTGCCAGTAATTGCGGAGCCAATTCGGAGGTGTGTCGCCCCAAAATCAATCGCCTGAACAAAGTCTTCGGACATGCCGATCGAAAGGCTTTTGGCCTGCGGATGGCTGGCTTTGACCTGCTGACTCATTTTGGCAATCCGCTCAAACTCGAAGTTGGGATCCACTCCAAGTGAGGCAACCGCCATGAGTCCCGCCAGCCTCAATCCAGGAACACCTTGAACCTCATCAGCGAAGCGATTCAACTCGGTTGGAACGACTCCTCCACGCTGAGAGTCCTCGGTCAAGTTAACTTGGATAAACACTTCTAGAGGACTCACTCGATCTTGGACTCGTTTAGCTAGCTCATTGAGTAACGAAGTTCTATCCAGAGAATGAATGCTGCTGGCAAACGCCAGCGCTTGTTTTACCTTGTTGGTTTGCAGTTGACCAATGAGATGCCATTGATGGCCCGAAGTGGTAACTTTTTCAGCAAATTGCTGATATTTCTCAAATCCTTCTTGCACGCGATTCTCGCCAAAGTGCCTGATCCCCAGAGAACTCAACTCGATTGGAAGCTCAACTGGGTAGTTCTTGGTGACCACGATGACCAGGGGCTCTTCACAAGTGTTTCTCCGAGAGGCTTCGGAAACCTGCTGTTGAATCTCGCGCAGCCGGTTTGCCAGGTCACTCATTACTTCAAGAAGTCTGGAATGTCCAAGTCATCGCCAAACTTGCCCTCTTCAGAACCTTTCTCTCTTGCAGGAAGGTCGATGGCCTCGGTCTTAGGGCTTACTTCATCACGATCTGCAAGATACCCACCGAAAGTATCATCCTCGGCTGCACGGTCTAGTTTTAGATCTTCTGCAAAATTTTCATCGGTTTCGGGTACATCGATGACCTGAATCTGGTCGGTCGGAGTTTTAGTCAGGATTGGTAACGATGGTTTGCGAATTGGTGCTCCCCCGTCAAAACCGGCAGCGATTACTGTGATTCGAATTTCATCGCCTAGAGAGTCGTCGTTTGAGAAACCAAAGATGACGTTGGCGTTCGGGCTCACGGACTCCTGAATCAGTGCAGATGCTTCGGAAACCTCATGGAGACCCATGTTGCTGGCTCCCTGCATGAGCATCAGAACGCCGTGCGCTCCGTCGATTCCTGCCTCAAGCAGTGGGTTGTTGATTGCCTTTTCCGCAGCCTTAATCGCGCGGTCTTCTCCCTTGGCAGACCCGATCCCCATAAGGGCGGTTCCGGCGTTTTGCATTACCGAACGTACGTCTGCAAAGTCGAGATTGACGACTCCTGGAATGGCAATTAAATCGGTGATTCCCTGAACCCCCGAACGAAGAATGTCGTCGGCAATCTTGAGAGCGTTCTCAAAGCTGACGTTTAGATCCTCGATGTCGAGTAGTCGTTGATTTGGAACAACAATCAAGGTATCTACCTCGGCCTGAAGTTCTTCGATCCCTTTTTGCGCCTGTTGTGCCCTGCGTGCACCCTCCCAGGCAAAAGGGCGGCTAACCACGCCAACGGTTAATGCACCCAACTCTTTGGCAATGCGTGCAACAACGGGTGCTGCGCCTGTCCCTGTGCCGCCACCTTCACCGGCGGTTACGAAAACCATGTCCGCACCCTTTAGTGCCGCTTCCAATTCCGCAGTGTGTTCTTCTGCCGCCCTCCGGCCAACCTCAGGATCAGCGCCAGCACCAAGACCTCGAGTGGTCTCTCGGCCGATGTCAATTTTCACGTTCGCAGAACTCATTGCTAACTGCTGGGCATCAGTGTTTATTGCAATGAACTCAACTCCACGCAAACCAGCTTCAATCATGCGGTTAACGGCATTTACGCCGGCTCCGCCAACCCCGGCAACCTTAATTTCTGCCAAGTAGTTGTGTTGCTGTGCCATCGGTCTCCTCCAAAAAGCGAACCTTAAACCTCATGCTGAACGTTATTCTTTCAACACAAATAGAACTCGCGCCTAGAAATTACGCTTAAATCACTGAAAAACCCGCCATTTCGCAGGCGTGTCGCACTAATACACCGAAGGCTGATTAGGTGATGAAACATCGAAGGTGAGTCCAACCCGATCGCTGTAGTTCTGCATGAGCGCACCCAAGACTTTCGCCTTCAATCCTGGTTGAGAACCATCCCCCCATAAAACTCTTTGACGATTTGAGCGAAGCGCCAAAACCACGTTGTCTTTACTTGTCGCTCGAATGGACTCAACGCTCGGCAATAACGAAAGCGGTAATGACAGAATCACGTTGACAGCCCGTGAGAATGACTTCGAAGTAGCCGGATTGCCCGCCCCTAAAATGGTCGGCAGCTTCTCTGAACCCGTCGAGCGGCCAAGCTGAACACCAACCGCGTCATAGCGGTAGGCCTTCCCGTTCACCTCCACAAGGGCGATGGCCGTTCGCTCGGTGATTACGACCCTGAGGGTGTGCGGAGGAACAGAAACTACAAACACAGAATCGATGAGTTCATACTTGCTGAGTTTCTTGGTTACTTCTTCATTCGAAATTTGTGGTAGCGGACGACCCTTAAGGTAATCAAGATCTTTCAGAATCGCCTTCTCAGGTACTAATTCGGCGCCAACGACGACTATTTTTTCCAGTGACAATAATGGCGAAAACACAGCTACCCCAACCAGAATCAACAAGGATACCAATCCTGAAAAAATCCCGAACCATACTCGTTTCGCAAAATTGCCGCGCGGAGAAATTCTTGATACCTGGGATCTGACGTTCCTCTCGTGAATTGAAAGGCGTTTGATGGCGCTTCGAACTTTAGGTTTACTACCCCTGGGTTTAGAACTCGAAGAAGACTTCTTATTTGGAAAAAGTTGAACCACGTTGTCAACTCTCGGTTTCGGTTTCTTACCGGATTTGCTAGGTGTGGTTCGCGATGGCGGACGTTTCAAAACTAGTCCTTCAGAGCATCGAGCAGTTCAGGCACCATTCGGTACACGTCACCGCACCCCATGGTGATTATGAAATCACCCTCTGAAGCTAATGATGCGGCCACGGCTGGAGTGTCCTCCCACTTCGCGACGTAGTGTACTTTGCTGGAATCACTGAAGCTGTTCGAAACCATTTCTCCGGTTACTCCAGGTTCTGGGTCTTCTCTCGCGGCGTAGATATCCATCACAACTACTTGATCGCTGAGTGCCAACGCTTCGGCAAATTCACGATGCATCAAGCGAGTTCTACTGTAGAGATGAGGTTGAAAAACGGTCACAAGTTTGCCTTCACCAACAACTGCTCTGGCAGCTAAAAGTGCGGCGGCAACCTCGGTAGGGTGATGCGCGAAATCGTCGTATACAGAAACGCCGCGTTCAACACCGTGCAGCTCAAAACGTCGTTCAGTGCCACTGAAGGACGAAATGCCTTCCAAAGCTAATTTGGGGTCAAACCCGAGCCCAACCAAGACACTAAATGCACCAGCGGCATTAATGGCGTTGTGAAATCCTGGAACCTTTAACCTTGATTCAAAAGTTTCACCTTGGAAGGAAAGCTTGAAGCTTACTTTTGCCCCGGAAGCGTCTACGTCGAAAACCCTAATCGAAGACCCAGCGGATGTTCCAAAAGTCAGAACCCTCTTTCCGGCAAGTAGTTTGGTCACTCTCACGGCCCCGGGGTCATCCGAACTAATCGCTACGAACTCTTTTGCTCCTGCTGCGAACTTTCCAAACTCAGCTTCGAACGCCTCAAGAGATCCGTAGTGGTCCAAGTGATCCGGGTCTACGTTTGTGATAAGTGCCACAGCGGTGTCGTAGTGCAAGAAAGACCCGTCTGATTCATCGGCTTCAATGACAAACAAATCATCCTCACCACTGCCGCTCGATGATCCGAGCTCTGCAATGACTCCGCCGTTGACAAAGCTGGGATCGACGCCCAAACGCAAGAGGCCAGTGATAATCATTCCCGTGCTAGTCGTCTTGCCGTGAGCTCCTGCAACAGCGACGAGTCGGTTCTTAGTTGTTAGGTATGCCAAAGCTGCTGAACGGTGGAGCACCGGAATACCTTTTTCAAGAGCCAAAAGGTACTCGGGGTTGGTTGGCCAAAGCGCCGAAGTCACAACAACCGTGTCTGGGCTTCCAAGATTGGAGGCATCATGACCGATGTGTATCTTGGCCCCGAGTTCCCGCAGTGTCGCAACGTTTGCGGTATCCCGTAAATCTGATCCAGTAACCTGATGCCCCATGCCCAGCAAAATTCTTGCAATCCCGCTCATGCCGGAACCGCCAATTCCAATGAAGTGAACAACTCCAAGATCGTCTGGTACTGGTTGTGAAAAGTCTGGTTTTATCATTTAGTCCTCGGCTCTACCCTATTTGCCATGGGCAGTTTGAGCTGGTACGACACCGTGAACGAGTTTCAACAAACGCGCAGTTCCGTCCGCGATGCTCTCTCTTTTTGAAGCAGCACTCATCTTTCGCAACTCCTTGGTACTCGAGATAAGCGGAATAACTTCATCGCGGATAAATGATGCTGTGAAGTCTTCATCCTCAACGAGCCGAGCCGCTCCGGCAAGTAGTAAGTGCTTGACGTTGTGTTTTTGCTCGCCATTTCCAATCGGATAGGGAACGTAGATGGCCGGAAGACCAAGAGCGGCAAACTCCGAAACCGTTGAAGCTCCGGCTCTAGAAACTGCAAAATCAGCTGCAGCCATCGCTAAATCCATACGATCGCAATACTTCAGCCTAGACAGCGATTTGGTCGACAGTTCAGGCAAGTCAGATCGGTCGCCGACTATGTGAATCACTTGAATTCCAGCTGCATTCAACGCTTCAGACGCTTCGACAACCGATTGGTTCAAACGATTTGAACCCAACGATCCGCCGGTAACAAGCAACGTTGTGGTCTCCGCGTCTAGACCAAAGAATTTCCTCGCGATCGACTGATTGGGCGCCCCCAACGATTCTTCAATCTCCGCTCGAAGCGGCATACCGGTGAGAGTTGCCTTAGGTAACTTAGTGCCTGGAAATGCCACCGCCACGGCGGCCGCTCCCCTCGCACCCATCCGGTTGGCCATGCCTGGCAGCGCATTCGCCTCATGAACAACATAGGGAATCTTCGATTTCCTAGCTGCTACGTAAGCAGGAGCGCTGGCGTAACCGCCGAAACCGACCACTACATCTATTGAATGAGACCTAAAAAGCTTCTGAATCTGCGATACGGCTCTTCTAAAGCGAACAGGAAAACCCAGTGCATAAAGACTTGGTTTCCTTGGGAACGGCAAACGTTCAATAGTTAACAGATCAAATCCACGCTCTGGAACCAAGCGTGACTCCAGCCCCTCGAGTGTTCCCAACACTAGGACCTTTGAATCTGGTTCAGTTTCTCGAATTCTTTCAGCAAGCGCGAGAAGTGGGTTGACATGCCCTCCGGTACCACCACCGGCCAATAGGTAGTTTGTCATCGCCTCGCTAACCCCTTAGACGAATTCCTGCTCATCTTGGCGCTATTTTCGCGGTCAATTCCAAGCACTAATCCGATTGCAATCAGCGAAGCAAGCATAGATGTACCACCTGCAGAGATTAGAGGTAGGTTCACACCTAGCACTGGGAACATGGTGAGCACTACGGAAATGTTTATGAATGCTTGACTCATAATCCAGAAAGTCACACCGTAGACAACGAGTTTTTGGTAGGGATCCTGCGCCTTTGCGGCAATCTTGAACATTACGGAGCCCATAGCGACAAAAAGAGCGATTATTCCCAAAGCCCCAATTAAGCCCCATTCCTCGCCCACGATAGCGAAAATAAAGTCGTTCTGAGCTTCAGGAATCCAAGACCACTTCATCTTCGATTTCCCAAGCCCAGTGCCAAAAAACCCACCTGAGGCAAAAGCCCACTCTCCGTGGGTGCTCTGCCAGTTGTATCCGTTTGGGTCGGGTGCGTTCGGATTCAGCCAAGCCATAACACGTCCCAAACGCGAAGCCGAACTAACCATTAGAAGAGGCACTGCAATAGCCGCCGCGACGATTACTCCGCCAACATACTTCCAGGGGAGACCCGCCATGTAAAACATCCCAAAAAGTATCACTGCCATGACAATCACGGTTCCAACGTCTTTGCCGAACCATCCCACAAGGATTGCTACAAGTGAGAAAACCAATGCCGGGGGCATCCAAAAACGGTAGTCATCTCTTTCAAAAGGCTTGGGGTGCATAATCAACTTCGCAACGTAAACGATCATGGCAATCTTCAAGAGCTCTGATGGTTGTAATGAGAATCCAACATCCAGCCAATTTCGGTTGCCGTTGATTTCTACTCCAAGTGGGGTAAAGAGAACAAGCCCCTCGAGAAAGAGACCCAACCCCATGCCAATTAGTGCTAGTCGGCCTACAGTATCGGGCTTCAGGAACGCGAATACGAGAAGTAAAAAGGCGCCAATGGCGACTGCGGCAAGTTGCGACCAAAGCTCTCCGAAAGGATTGAGCTGATTTGCGGCCGAATCTACGTATGACGAAGATAAAACCATTGTTACGCCAAACACGACCATAAAGGTCACGATAAAAACTAGAATCTTAAATTCCCTGGACTGGCCGACAAACACACTTCTCACCATGTGCGACAGACCGACAACACCTTGATTCACTAATTTTCGAAGACTGAATTTAGGTTTCATCGTTGACCCCGAAGTGCTTCCTCACAGCAGCGCTGAACTTCTGGCCACGATCCGCATAGTCGTTGAATTGGTCCATCGACGCAGCCGCCGGAGCCAACAAAACAGTATCCCCCGAAGTGGCGAACCCCATTGCGGCATCAAGAGCTCGCCCCATAATGTCTTCACCATCGCCCACTTCTACCAGTGGAATATGGGGTGCGACCTCTGCAAATGCTTCGACAGCCGCTGATCGATCGATCCCAATCACTACCGCTGCCTTCACGCGGTCAGATACTTCAGACACCAAGTTGGAAATGTCGACGCCTTTTAGAAGTCCTCCAAGGATCCAAATCACAGACTCAAATGAATTCAAACTAGCGGAGGTGGCGTGAGGATTGGTGGCCTTGGAGTCATCAACAAATGAAATCCCATCGCGTTCTAGAATCAATTCGATCCTGTGGGCATCCATTCTGAAGGTTGAGATTGCTTCACCAATCGCCAGCGCAGGAACACCGAAGGCCCTAGCTAGAGCTGCGGCAGCGGCAACATTCTGCAGAAGGTGCTTTGAAACCACGCCAACCCTAGAAATCTGGTCAATGGTGGCTAAAGGCTCGATCTCCTTGGCCTTTCTCATTGGAGAGTACGCGTTGTCGACCAATAGATCTTCCACAAAACCGATGCTCGAAGGCCCTGGGAACCCTAAACCGAACCCAATGGCCCTGGCACCCTCCTGAACATCCGCGTTCTCAACCATTCGTAAAATTTTTGGGTCCGCCAGATTGTAAACGCAGGCGCTCTCGACGTTTTCAAAAATCTTGGCTTTGGCCTCACTGTAGACCTCGAATGAACCGTGCCAATCAATGTGGTCTAACTCGACGTTTAGAACCGCGGCTGCAAAAGGTTTAATTTCTCCGAGATAGTGGAGTTGAAAACTTGACAACTCAACCACCAGAACATCGAATCCCAATTCATCCCTGACGGCATCGAGGATTGGCACCCCAATATTCCCGCAGGACAGAACGCGGAGCCCCGCAGTCTGCAGAATATGGGTTACAAGTTGAACCGTCGTGGTTTTCCCATTGGTGCCAGTGACGCAAATCCAGTCAGCGGGCTTTCCCAATTTGTCTCGCAATCTCCATGCGAGATCGATGTCGGTCCAGATTGGAACCCCTGATTGCTCGGCCCAACGAACTTCATGAGACCAAGGAGCAAAACCCGGTGAAACGACAGCGAGATCTGCCTTGAAGCCATCGATTGAGGGCAATACTCTCTCAAAAGATTGCCCGATAATCTTCTTGGCACCGAGAACACTTAGGAGATCCTCGTATTCTGGACTCGCCGAATCAGCTACCACCAGGACTTGGCTCCCGAGCTCACGAAGTGTGTCAACCACAGAAAATCCAGACACCCCAAGTCCGAAAACGACGACTCTGAGTTCAGTCCAATCGGAATGCCAACTGGTAAGGCTGTCCAGTTTGCTCATGATTTAAGCGTAGGTCCATTCCCAATAGAAAGCCCCAACGCCTGATAGAACGCAGAGCGCGCCAATCAGCCAAAAACGAACGACGATGGTAATTTGCTCCCACCCCTTCTGCTCAAAGTGGTGGTGCAATGGGCTCATCAAGAACACTCTTTTTCCTGTGCCGGTTCGCCATTTAGTGATCTTGAAGTACACGCGCTGGATGATTACCGACCCGGTTACGATTACGAAGATTCCGCCGATTGGAATCAAAAGCAGCTCGGTGTGGGTCAAGATTGCAAGCGCCGCCAAGGCACCACCCAGACCTAAAGAACCGGTGTCCCCCATAAAGATTTGAGCTGGCGAAGTGTTCCACCAGAGGAAGCCAATGAGTGAACCAACGATAGCCGAAGCAACTACGGCGAGATCAAGCGAATCCTTTACCTCATAGCAGTTCTGAATTAGCGGATCTCTAAAGCAAGACTGGTTGAACTGCCAGAAGCCAATAACGGCATAGGCGCCTATCGACATGGCCGAAGAGCCGGTTGCTAAACCATCTAGCCCGTCTGCGATATTCACACCATTTGAAGTCGCTGCGACTAGGAAGTAAATCCAAATAATAAAGAGAATTAAACCTAGAATCGGTCCGAATGCCATGAGATCGAGGTCAGTATCACGAACTATGGAAATTGAGGCTGAAGCAGGAGACCAACCAGTTTCATCTTTTATTTGAAGTGCCATTATGGCAAAGGCAACAGCGACGACTCCCTGCCCGATGATTTTCGCCCAACCGCTCAGGCCAAGAGATCGCTGCCTGTGAGTCTTTATGAAATCGTCGATGAAGCCAATCAGACCGAGACCAACCATCATGAATAAAACAAGCAGGGCGGAAAGACTGACTGGCTCACCATTGAAGAATTTGGCTCCAAAAACCGCAATGACTGCGCCAAGAATAATCGCGATTCCGCCCATCGTCGGAGTTCCGCGCTTTGTGTGGTGAGTCTTTGGACCGTCATCTCGAATGAACTGACCCCACCCTATTCTTTTGAAGAGCCAAATGAATCCGGGTGTAGCAAAAAGCGTGAAAGCCATTGCTATCGCGCCCGCGAGAATTATTGACTTCAAACCGAAACCTCCAATAGGTCATCGCCCAAATGTCTCAAGTTCGCTGATTTCGAAGATTTGACTAAGACGATGTCGCCAGCGACTAGCATTTCACGGATATGTTCCAAAGCGTCGGATGTTGAATCGAAAAAGACTGATTCTCCATCCCATGATCCTTCTTGCATGGCTCCCATGTGGATCAATTTGGCGGCAGAGCCTACAACTACCAACTTCGAAATGTTATATCGAACAACCAATCTTCCAAGCTCATCATGTGCGCTTCTCGAGAATTCCCCAAGTTCGGCCATCTCTCCAAGCACGGCAATCGTTCTTCGACCGGACTTCCCTAGTTGAGCCAGCGTCTGAAGCGCTGCCTTCATTGACTCTGGAGAAGCGTTGTAGGCGTCGTTGATGACTGACACTTCATCGGAACGGTTCGTCAATTGCATTCGCCAACGTTCCGCCATTGGAAGTTCTTCCAGCGCGGCAACTGCCACATCTAAAGAAAGCCCCAGTTCATTTGCGACAGCGAGTGCGGCGGTTGCGTTCATCAGTTGATGTTCTCCCAAAATCCTTAGGGACACCCTAGAACTCTTGTTGCCTGGAAAGTGAACCACAGCCGACGTTCCGTCGATTCCCAGAATGACGTCGTCGAATCGGTAATCAGCTTGAAGGTTGGTTCCAAAAGATATTGGTTTAGCTGCGGTCGTTTGCAACATTTTCACGACTTCAGAATCATCGGAATTGTAAATGAAAAGATCATTATTGTTGAGCGCCTGGGGAAGTTCAGCTTTTATTCTCGCAGTTACCTCAATCCCGCCGAATTCGCCCGCGTGAGCCATTCCTACCTTTAAAACAACTCCAATGTCCGGTTTAGCGATCTCAGCCAAGTATTTAATGCTGCCCACGCCATCGGCACCGAGCTCCACCACCAGAAATTTGGTCCCCTTGTTTACTCTCAGGATCGAGATTGGTGCTCCAACTTCATTGTTGAACGACTCGACAGGCGAAATAGTTGGTCCAAATTTGCTGAGAATTGCACCCAGCATGTTTTTAGTGCTGGTCTTACCGTTCGATCCGGTTATTCCGATAACCTTTATTTCGCTTTCAGCTCTAACAAGCTTTAGCACCTCGGCGGCCAACTGTCCTAGAGCAACGACCGAATCACGTACGATGATTTGCGGAATATCAATTTGTTCCTGAAATCTTTCCACGACGGCGGCAACCGCTCCCGCGAGTTTGGCATCGGCTAGGAAATTATGACCGTCAGTCACCGCCCCTGGTTTTGCAAAAAACAATGAACCCGCTTCAAGGAGACGTGAATCTGTTTCAATCGATCCGAAAACAGTCGCATCGAGACCTCGTAAATCGCCTCCCAATATTTTTGAAATTTCCGAAAGTGTTAGCTCAATCATTTCCAACCAGCTTCTATCAGGGCCTGTCTAGCCAGAGCTCTCGCACTGTATGGAGTTCTGACTCCCCTGATGTCTCGGTAGTCTTGGTGGCCTGGTCCTGCCCAGAGAATCGCATCGCCGGGACCTACCAACGAGACCGCTTTGACGATGGCAGCTTCTGGCGGTGAAACGTTATAGATCTCGCCGTCGGGCCTAGCCAATTCGGCCGCAGCCTCGAGGGTTGAACGGATTGAGGCTGCGTCTTCGAATCTGGGGTGGTGATCGGTAATCACAAGAATATCGCTCCCGAGAACGGCAGTCTGAGCCATCGCTGGACGCTTGGTTGCGTCTCGATCGCCATCGGCGCCGAAAAGCATGACGACTTTACCAGCGGTAACTTTTCGCACTGCGGCAAGCGTGTTCAAAAAGGCATCTGGGCTGTGCCCAAAATCCACATAAATCGCGGGTGCGCCTTTAGGGGATACCAATTCGGTTCGACCAGGTAAGTAACATTCAATGCCCTTGGCGAGTGCAGCCGCAATTTTGGACTCCGAGTGTCCGGCTTCAATCAACATGGCGATTGCTAATCCAGCGTTGGCGGCCATGTGTGCACCGATTATTGGAAGCTCGGATTCAATTTTTTGACCTGAAGGTGTTTCAACAAAAAACTTCGTGCGACCGGGCTCTTCTGCGGTTACAGCGACCAAATAGTCGGCGTTCTTGGTCGAATCCATCGAGATGGTTTTCGTGGGAATCAACGACTTGTTCCGAAAATCCTGACCATACTGCGAATCGAGGCAAACGACACCCAAACGAGCTCTCTCCGGTCTGAATAGTTCAACTTTTGCGAGCAAATATTCGTCCATGTTCGGATAATCATCCAAGTGGTCATGACTTAGGTTTGTGAAACCGACCACATCGAATTTCAGCCCATCAACTCGATACTGGGTTAAAGCTTGGGCGGAAACCTCTATTGCGATGGAAGTTACTTCACGTTCTCTCATGCGCGCAATCAACGCATTCATTTCAGTGGATTCAGGGGTAGTTAATCTACTCACTACAACTTCGCCAGCGATGTGTCGTTCGGCAGTTGAGGTTAAACCGGTCACCTCGCCAAGCTGTCTTAGCATGGCTTCCAAAATGTAAGTGGTGGATGTTTTTCCATTGGTGCCAGTCGTGCCGTAAATAGTTGGCATCGAGCCGTATCCGTTGCCATAAACATAGGCCGCCAGCGCTCCGAGTTGTAATCGCGGTTGTTCTAAAAGTAGAACGGGGGCATCGACAACGGCCATTTCCTCGAGGCCGGCTTGATCAGTGACGATAGCGACTGCACCGAGTTCGATTGCCTTTTGAGCAAACTTGGCGCCGTGTGTTTTAAGTCCAGGCATGGCAACGAATAAATCCCCTGGTCGCAAGTCACCGGTGTTCATTGAGATGCCGGTCACAGCTACTGCTACGTCACCTGAGACAGGCATAAGACCAAAGGTCTCGATGATTAGAGAAAGCTCAACCGGCTCTACTAGATCTGGGCGGACTGTTGGCGGAATCTGTTCTTTACTCACTGCCACTCCGTTGGGATGTCTCTTGACTGAGTGGTCGAAGGTGGGATCCGGTAGGTGCGAAGAGTTTGCTGCATAATTTGCTTGAATACCGGAGTGGCGCCGATGGAACTTCCGGTCGTTCTGGATTTGTAAATCATAACGGCGACAACAAATTCAGGGTCATTAGCGGGAGCTAAACCCGCAAACGAAATTGCATAAAGATTTCCATAGGAAGCACCTTGCTTGATTTGTGCGGTACCGGTTTTCCCTCCAACCCGGTAACCCGCGACGCTCGCGGTTCGACCGATGTGGCCTTCTTCCACGACCTTTTCTAGCATCGCCACAGTATCTCTAGCTGCCTTCTCTGAAACAGCTCGAACCGGTGGAGCAGCAGGGAAGGTCTGAACTTCTCCATTTGCCTTGGTGCAGGATTCAAACAGTTGCGGAGATAGGCGAACTCCACCATTCGCGATTGCCTGATAGGCGTAGGCCATTTGAATTGGCGTAACCGCAACTCCTTGACCGAACATGCTGTTCACATCGGTTTGGAGATCCCAGGTCTTGGGGTCTCCAAGAATTCCTCCGGACTCCCCACTCATTCTCAGGGAAGTTTTGGAACCGAAGCCAAACTTTTTGAAGTAGTCAACTCGTGTGGAACGTTCCATTAAGCCACCGATTTTGATGATTCCAGTGTTCGAACTGTCTCGAAGTACCCCTGTGAGCGTTAGTTTAAGTGTGGGGTGGAACGTTGAATCCTTAATCCAAATGTTGTCCCATGGCATCTTCAATTTGTATGGTGCTGTCACACGTGTTGTCGGAGTTGCTACTCCTGAATCGATAGCGCTGGCCGCCGTTACCATCTTCATTGTGGAACCAGGTTCAAAACTCTCGGTGAAAATCTTGGTCTGGCGATCACGCTCTTTAGATGCACCAGGGTTGTTTGGGTCTACCGTCGGAGCTTCCGCAGCAACGAGCAGCTTTCCTGTCTTGACCTCGATGACAATAGCGGTCCCGTAGTCGGCATTTTCACTCTTCACAGCTGCTTCTAGAACCTGCTGCGAGAAAAACTGCAAATTTGTGTCAATAGTTAGTTTCAGGTTCCCGCCGTTCACAGCTGGGGTGGTTACTACCGCACTCTCTGGAATGCGAATGCCGTCAGCGCCTCTTTCATAGGATTCCTTGCCATCGACTCCAGCGAGACACTTGTCCATTTTGCTTTCGAGTCCTGCTTTGGTCTCACCATCAGAGGTTATGAAACCAAGTAGGTTTCCTGCGACAGCTCCGTGTGGATAGCTTCTAGACGTATAGGTATCGAACCACAGCCAAGGCAGATCGAGACTCTCGATACTTGACATGACAGTTGAATTGACTTTCTTAGCAAGGTTGGCATAAGTGCCAGTGCCCGAAAACTTCCGCAACACGGCGTCTTTGTCCATCTCGAGGAGTTCCGCTAGTCGGGTTGCAGCCTGGTCTACCGAAATGGTGATGGTAGCGCCATTCACCTTACGTTCCTCCGGGCCAATTTTGCTCGGATTCACATTAACGTCATAGCGATAAATCGATTTTGCAAGGACATTCATGTCCTTGTCGTAGATTGTCCCGCGGACGGCTTCAACGACTCGGTCGACTCCCCTGCGTTCTTTCGAAATCTTGTTTATCGCCTCGGCATTGACAACCTGCAAGTCAAGCAAATGAAAGACGAAAAGAAGTACGAACAAGGCAACAACCAAGCGGAGGAATCCGAGACGTTTACGCTCTTCAACTGGAGGCAACAAGCTCATAATGGCCTACCCGTGACTAATAGGTCGGCGATGCAGCAATGGTTCCACTGCGGTTTGCCGAGGTTTCACTTGAAACTAACATGTCCTCGGCGGATTGCTCGTTTAGCGCGACCAAGTTTGTGTCGGCAGTCATCGCTGCATTCGGAACAAGGTTTTCTGAAACAGTTCTCTCGTTCGCCTGAGCTCGACGAGGCTTTCCAATAACCGATCCGTCTTCCAGACGCAGAAAGACTGGATTGACATTCGATACAAGCCCAAGCGCATGAGCCACATTTACTAGATTTTGGTTCGATGACAGAGAGTTGACCTTAGAGCCGATGATGTCAGCCTGGGTTTCGAGCTTGGTCCGCTCCGTTTTCAAATCCGAGATTCTATAAACTCCGGACGCAGTCTCGACGCTGAGCATAATGCTTAGAAACTGAATCACTGCCAGCCCTAGTGCCAAAACCCCAAACACTTTGAGTTTCTTTCTCGGTGCAGTAACCGTGCCTTTGAGGCTTGGCCGGTTGGGCTGAATTGAATTTGCGCGGAGTGCACTCATGCTGCTTCTCTGATCTTTTCGGCGGCACGCATCCGAACGGAAGCAGCCCTTGGATTAACTTGTTTCTCTTCTTCACTGGCAACCACGGTGCCCTTGGAAAGCATCTTGATGGTCGGTGCATGTTCTGGAAGTTCTACTGGCATGTCGAGCGGAGCCGATGAAGTAGCCATGCGGGATAGTGCCGACTTGGTGATTGTGTCTTCCAACGAGTGGTATGACATCACAAGAATCCGTCCACCCACTCGCAAACTGGAAACAGCGGCAGGAATGGTTTCCCTAAGAATCTCCAACTCAGCGTTGACTTCAATTCTCAAAGCTTGGAAAACACGTTTTGCAGGGTGGCCGCTGGACTTTCCAGGAATGAATGGAACTATTTTGCTAATTAGGTTGGCAAGTTCGGTACTACTCACAAACTCGTGTTCGGTCCTGAAGTCCGCGATGGCCCGGGCAATCTTTTTAGAGTGGCGTTCTTCACCGTATTCTTTGAAAATTCGCGCCAATTCGCCTTCTGAATAGTGGTTTAGAACTTTGGCGGCGGTGAGAGTTTCCTCTTGATTCATACGCATGTCTAAAGGTGCATCGAAGGAGTATGCAAAGCCACGCTCAGACTCGTCAAGTTGCATTGAAGAAACGCCAAGGTCAAGGAGAATCGCATCAACCTTGACGATGTTTAGCGAAGAAAGAACCTCGACAATTTCGCTATAGAGTGAGTGCACAAACGTGACCCGGTTACCAAAACGCTCCAAGCGCTTTTTTGCGAGATCTAAAGCGACCGTGTCTCGATCGATTCCAACCACCGAAAGGTTTGGGAAAGAGTCAAGGAAAACCTCGGTGTGACCGCCTAAACCAAGAGTGCAGTCCACCAGAATTGCCTCCCGGTCTGTTAGTGAAGGACCGAGCACCTCAAGTGCGTAGTCAATCGCAACCGGTATGTGTAGCTTCTCAATTTGTCTGTCCATGGTCCCCTAGAAAATTCCAGGGATCACCTCTTCATCGAGATCTGCGAATTGCTCGTCCTGCTCGGTCATGAATTCATTCCAGGTAGCCAAGTCCCAGATTTCTATGCGATTGTTCACGCCAGCCAGAATCAGTTCTCTGCCCAAGTTCGCGTATTCACGAAGATGCCCTGGGATGGTGATTCGCCCCTGCTTGTCTGGAGCTTCGCTCTCGGCCGAAGCCATAAAGTTCCTGACAAAAAATCTTGCAGCCTTGGTGGTTTGCCTTGCGGATTCAAGGCTTTGGGAAATTCTTGAAAACTCGGCCGCGGTGTAGAGAGAAACACAGCGGTCTTGCCCCTTGGTGAGATAGACGCCAGCGCCTAGTGCCTCTCTCCATTTGGCTGGCAGGATCAGACGACCCTTGTCGTCAAGCTTTGGCTGAGACTGACCGCTGAATGTCATCTGATTCCTCCCTTCTGCGGGGTTCTTCACCCATTTGCTCCACTTTACTCCACTTTTTTTCAAAAAACATGAATTTCTGCTTTTTTTTCCAAAATATTTTTTCAAATTGCAGTAGTTGATTGCCATCAATAGAGTGGAGCAAAATGGAGTAGTTTTTAAGAAGTTCGAGAAAATTGAGCCAAAAAAAATCCAGCCAAGGGCTGGATTGTTCTAGAAACTGAAATTATTTTTGGGTCGTTGTGGATGCAGCTAGATAAACGCCAGCTACCATCACCACAAACCCGATCACACCAAGTGCAAGGGTTT
>JBFYOM010000014.1:0-18980 GCA_041303805.1 Micrococcales bacterium | reverse complement strand
ATCTGGGACCGCTCGATTGCCGACCGGGTCAACCAAAACGTTGTCTCCGTTTGTCAGTTTCATGCAGTCAGTAGCGGCCACGAGGGCGGGAATACCTTTTGCCCTGCAAATGATTGCTGTGTGACTGGTTAGCCCACCCAGTCGGGTAACAATGCCAACGACGTTCTTTGGCAACTGCGCGGTTATCGCCGGTGTAAGGTCTTCCGCCAGAAGAACCAGGTCGTAATCCGTAGGAATAGAGAAATCTGTTTCTCCACCAGACAAAATCGCACCAATTCTTGAAGCCAAATCCTCAAGATCGGCAATTCGCTCACTAAGGGTGTGGTCGTCCTGAAAGATTTCTGTGAAATCAGCAATCGCCAATTTGATTGAAGTACCAGCACTCCACCCGGAATCGATGTACTCACTCGCCTCGGCAAAAAGTGCTTCATCATTAGCCAGAGCTGCCAAGGCTAAGAGAATTTCGGAGGTCTCTGCCTCGGCTGAGCCTGCCAACTCTTCAAAATCTGCAATCAGACTCTGAATCGCCCACATAAGCCGCTCTTTTTCGACAACGGGTTCGTTTTCAAGCCTGCTGTTTTGCAGGTTCGATTTCGGTGTCGCCAGCTTCCAGATTCTGCCTACGGCAGGTTCGGTTCCGATACCAATCCCTGTGATTACCGACTTCAAGGTTTAGCACCCCTGATGATTTCGCCCAGGGCTACTAAAAACTCGTTTTGCGACACAGTCGAACCGCTTGAGAACGAAACATATAAATCGTCTCCTTGCTTCAACTTCAATGTGAGAAGAAATAGTGGCGACGATCCTTGGACCCACTTACCCGAAGCATTTCCAAGCATTACTTCGATTTCCATTTCCTTAGCCATCGAGGCAATTTCGGTAGCAGGCCTCGCGTGCAGACCCAACGGGTCGGTCAGTGTCACTTTGAATGGCTCTGCGGTGAGAAGCGCAACGAGCTCGCTGTATTTTCTTTCAGTCTCGTCAACGATTTCAGGTGGAAGTGTGGGGGGTGTTCCAGTTTGGTCCCAGTTGGCGGCGAGCCAGTTTCTAACTCCCTGTTTGTCGAATGAATCGTTCCGTTCTCCACGCTCCCAGGCACTCTTTGCCCAGTACCTTGAAGAATCTGGGGTCAGGGCTTCGTCGCCGAGGACCATTTGACCGGTGGCGGGGTCGGTTCCGAATTCAAACTTGGTGTCGGCCAGGATAAGACCGGCCTGTTCGGCCAATTCGGATGCCTTTTTGAAAATCTCGATGGAGAGAGCTCTGAGTTGTTCGGCGTTCTCCAAACCGACCAACTCAACAACTTTCTCGAAACTGATGTTTTCGTCGTGGTCGCCAAGCTCGGCTTTGAATGCGGGCGTAAAAATCGGCTTATGTAGCTTGCCACCGAAGGTGAGGCCTTCTGGCAGCTCAACGCCACAGATCTCGCCTTTGGACTGGTATTCCTTCCAGGCTGAGCCGGAAAGGTAACCACGAACGACGCATTCGATTGGAAACATCTCAAGTTTCTTGGCAACAACTGCGCGACCGGCTACTTCGATTGGCACAGGTGCGTCGCTGGAAAGGTGGTTGGCAACTGGCAGACGTTCGAACCACCAGTTGGTGAGTGTGGTCAGGTGCTTGCCCTTATTTGGAATGGCAGGCTCGAGCACGCGGTCAAAGGCACTGACGCGGTCGGAGGCAACCACGAGGATCAGGTGGGCGAGTTTTGGGTCTTTGCTTTCGTAGAGGTCGCGTACCTTGCCGGAGTAGATGTGGTTCCAGCCCTCAATCTCGAGCGGGCTAGTCATTAGTTACCTTGGCTGCGATGTCGGTTCGGAAGTGGGAACCCTCGAGCTTGATATTGGAGACGGCTTCATAGGCATTGCTTCTCGCCTGCTTAAAGTCTTTGCCAAGGGCGACCACGCTTAGCACTCGACCCCCGTTTGCAATCAGCTTTCCATCAACAGACTTTGCGGCGGCAACGCAGACTTCAACCCCATCCAAGTTCTCCGCTTCTGAAATACCACTCAATTCACGGTCAGGAGCGCTGGTGTCTGGGTAGCCTTCACTGGCAACCACGACAGCCACGGCAACATCGTTGCTGAATTCAGGCACAGAAGATGAACTCAGCCGGCCGGTGGCGGCATTGAAAAGTAGACCTTCAAGGGGTGTGATTAGGCGGCGAAGCACAACTTGGGTTTCCGGGTCTCCGAATCGCGCGTTGAATTCGATTACTCGAATGCCCGCTTTGGTCACAATCAGTCCGCAGTAGAGAAGGCCAATAAAAGGAGCCCCGGTTCTAGCTAGTTCCTTGATTGTTGGCAGAGCCACGGTTTGGCGAACCTCTTCCACGAACCCGGCGGGGAGCCAAGGAAGTGGAGTGTAGGAACCCATTCCGCCGGTGTTAGGACCCGAGTCGTCGTTGTAGGCGCGCTTGAAGTCTTGGGCAGGAGTTAGTGGAAGCACATCGCGTCCGTCGCTCAGGAAGAACAGCGAAACCTCTTCGCCGTCGAGGAACTCTTCTACAAGGATTCCCAGGTGAAGAAACTTTTTGGCGTGGTCCAGTGCAGCACTGCGATCGCTGGTCACGATAACTCCCTTGCCGGCAGCGAGACCGTCCGCTTTGACAACGTAAGGTGCACCAAAGTCGTCGATGGCTGCTTCAACCTCTGCGATGGTCGAGCACTCCCTGGCGGCTCCCGTGGGCACGCCGGCCCCAGCCATGATTTCCTTGGCAAAAGCTTTTGAGCCTTCGAGCTGCGCGGCCACCTTGCTCGGCCCGAACACTGGGATGCCAAGCTCGCGGAGCGGATCGGCAACACCCTCGATTAGCGGTGCCTCTGGGCCCACCACCACAAGCTCGAATCCCTTGCGATTGGCGTATTCGGCAACTGCGGTTGGGTCCATCATGTTTAGGTTTGGATCGCACGAAACGTCTGCCGCTATTCCGGCATTCCCGGGTGCCACCACAATTTTGCCCACATCGGTTCCGGTTCTAATCAGCGCCTTGACGATCGCGTGCTCGCGTGCGCCAGAACCAAGAACCAGGATTTTCATAACTCCAAGTTTAAGCGAGTTGATTAGGCTGAGAGCATGCCACTTAGACGAATCAAACCAATCGAAGGAATTGCCTCGGTGAGAGCAGTCTTGGCGGATTCCTCTAAGAGAGTCAACAGCGACGACGATTTCAAGCGGGCAGTTCGCTATCTTCTAGAGGAGTTGAGTTTCCGTAGGCCAGGTAAATCCGTTGAGGTTAGGGTTCCTCCGCTCGGAGCAGTTCAATGCATAGAAGGTCTCACTCACAAACGAGGCACCCCACCAAACACAGTGGAGCTGAATGCGCAGGACTGGTTTGCGCTCGCGGTTGGGGAAACCGGTTGGAGTGAACTGGCCGAGGCCGGGCGCCTTTTTCAATCCGGCACTCGTGCCGACATCTCGGTAGTTTTCCCAATCTGGCGATGATGGTTGAATAGAAGCATGGCTAAAGAAACGGTTCAAATTCGCAAGGCACCGAAGTATCTGCCTTTCCTGCTCGCTTTCGCAACGGTTGGGTTCATCAGTGCTGTTTTCGTTTATCTCACCATCGACGAAGCCGATAAGGGTAATGCCTCTATCTTCGGTCTGATGGTCACCTATTTTTCTGCCGCCGGGGCAGGCATTGGACTAGTCCTTGCACTCATCTTGGACGGCATCTCTCGGCTTCGAGTCAAAAACGCTGTCGCCGAGCGCAGACGCTAAACTTAGAGGTAGAAATCCCCCAACTTTTGAATCGAGGGTAGCGATGCTTCGTGGCGACGGACTGTTGAATCACGATCTGCTACCTAACGAATCCGGACCCCAAGACCAATGCGGTGTTTTCGGTGTCTGGGCTCCCGGGGAAGAAGTTGCGAAGCTAACCTTTTTCGGCCTTTACGCTCTGCAACACCGCGGCCAAGAATCCGCTGGAATTGCAACTTCCGACGGCAGCAAAATCTTGGTTTACAAAGACATGGGTTTGGTCTCTCAGGTTTTCTCTGAGTCTGCCTTGGAAAGTTTGGTCGGGCATATCGCGGTGGGTCATAACCGATACTCAACCACCGGCGCATCGTCGTGGAGAAATGCCCAACCAACCTTGGGACGCACCTCATCGGGCACCGTTGCGCTGGCCCACAACGGAAATCTAACAAACACCGCTGATCTTCTGGAATTGCTCAGGGAGCGTTACCCGGATCAAGAGAGTAATGAGATCACCGGCGGAAACACCACCGACACAGCGGTGCTAACCGCTTTGATGGCCGGCGACCTTGACCACACCCTAGAGGCAACCGCCTTGGAGTTACTTCCAAAAGTAAAGGGCGCTTTTTGCCTAGTCTTCATGGACGAAACCACGATGTACGCCGCCAGAGACCCACAGGGGGTCAGGCCTCTAGTGCTAGGACGCCTCGAGCGCGGCTGGGTCGTTGCCTCGGAGACCGCTGCCCTCGATATCGTCGGCGCCTCATTTGTTCGTGAAGTTGAACCAGGTGAACTGATCGCCATCGACGAAAACGGGTTGCGATCTTCTCGCTTTGCCGAAACCAAGCGCTCGGGGTGTGTCTTCGAATACGTCTACCTGGCCAGACCAGACACCAGCATCAACGGCAAAAACATCTATGACGCGCGAGTCGAAATGGGCCGCCAGCTGGCACGGGAATATCCGATTGAGGCGGATCTTGTTATTCCTACGCCAGAGTCGGGAACCCCAGCCGCCATCGGCTACTCGCAGGAATCCGGCATTCCGTTCGGTCATGGCCTAGTGAAAAACGCATACGTCGGCCGAACCTTTATCCAACCTTCCCAGACCATTCGTCAGCGCGGTATTCGCCTGAAGCTAAATCCGCTCAAAGAAGTTATTCGCGGCAAGCGCATCATCGTGATTGACGACTCAATCGTTCGCGGCAACACTCAGCGTGCCTTGGTTCAGATGCTTCGCGAAGCCGGTGCGGCCGAGATTCACATTCGAATTTCCAGCCCACCGATCACGTGGCCATGCTTCTACGGAATCGATTTCGCAACCAGGGCCGAGCTGATTGCAACCGGACTTGGCGTCGACGATGTTCGCAAATCAATCAACGCCGACACCTTGGGCTACCTTTCCAAAGACGGCATGGTGGCCGCGACCGGCCAGGGAGAGCGCGAACTTTGCACCGCCTGCTTCACCGGCAAGTACCCGATTGAACTTCCAACTGCAGATCGACTTGGTAAGAACCTATTAGAGCGAACCGATGCTGCTTCGTGTGAACCGGGTCCAGATTCCGAACTGGATGCGCTAGTAACCGAGGCAGAAAAGAACCTATGACCGAGAACGCATATGCCAAAGCCGGAGTCGATACAGAAGCCGGTGATTTGGCCGTAGAACTGATGAAGCGCTCGGTCGCAGCAACCCACAACGATTTGGTGTTCGGCGGACTCGGCGGATTCGCCGGCATGATGGACATCTCGTTTGTCAAGGATTTTGAACAACCACTCTTGGCAACTTCCACAGACGGCGTTGGCACCAAGGTTGCAATCGCTCAGGCTATCGACAAGCACGACACAATTGGCCAAGATCTGGTCGGAATGGTGGTCGACGACATCGTGGTAGTAGGTGCGAAGAGCCTGTTCATGACCGATTACATCGCCTGCGGCAAGGTGGTTCCGAGCCGCATCGCCGAAATCGTGAAAGGTATCGCCGACGCCTGTTCAGATGTCGGTGTGGCATTGGTCGGCGGCGAAACCGCAGAGCACCCAGGGCTGCTCGGTCCGAAAGAATACGACGTGGCGGGCGCCGCTGTTGGCGTAGTTGAGGCGAGCAAATTGCTTGGACCTCAAAAGGTCAAGGTCGGCGACGTCGTCCTAGGTATTGAGTCCTCGGGTTTGCACTCGAATGGCTACTCGCTGGTCCGCCGAATTGTGGGCGATCGCGGTTTCAAGTACACCGAACACTCGCCTGATTTTGGAGGGAGTCTCGGGGAAGCCTTGTTGACACCAACCCGACTTTACACTGGCGTGCTGAATGAACTTTTGGCTAGTGACTTGGGTGCGGCAGTGCACTCGATGAGTCACATCACGGGCGGTGGAATCGCCGCCAACCTAGCCCGAGTTCTTCCTAAGGGTTTGTCGCTAGGCGTCGACCGTTCAACGTGGACTCCGCTACCGGTCTTTCAGGTGCTGAGCCAATGGGGCGGATTCTCGCTCGAATCAGTCGAGGGAACTTGGAACCTAGGACTCGGGCAGGCGCTGGTCGTTTCCGCCGAACAGGCCGAACGTGTTTCGTCGATGCTGAATACTCGCGGTTACAAAACCTGGGCTCTGGGGGAAATCGAAAGCCAGCCGGAAAACCTTAGCGAATATGTTCAAGGCGCCAAGGGCGTAGACGGCGGAGCAGTAAAACTATTTGGAAGTTTTGCGAGCTGATTTTCTCTTGAGAAGGTAAATCGTTAGAGCGCCAACCACTACTGCCGAACCAATTCCAATCCCGATCCATAGTCCAGAATCATTTGATGGGGTCGATGCAGTTGGTGCGGAAGTTTTACCAAATGGGGCCAGCGATACTGCTTCAAAAACTAGGCGGTCGCCAATCTGTGCTTCCCAGACGATGGTATTTCCGGATTGCTTACCGTTGGTCGACTTGATCTCGCCAGGAAGCGTGATGCTAACCATCAGAGTGCTTCCATCGAAGAGCTCCGCTGTTGCAGGGTTGTCTCTAACCGCGTTGACATCGGAAGTTCCGCCACTGGTGTCAATGGCTCCACCAACAACCAGTTCGTCTCCATCGCGCACGATTCGCAGAGAAGTGGAACCGCTGGCACTGTAAAACTTATCTAGAGCAATTTCTTCAAAACTGTATTTGGTTCCGGTGAATTTGTCGTCGCTGTAGGCTTCGGCGCTAACCCCAGTTCCCGCGTTGAACATCCCGTTGGTGTCGAACATGTCGGGAGTGGCACCGTTGGCGTTCCCGGCCTCAATCATTTTGTTGGAAAAAGCAACGATGGCGGTTCCGGAAACTGTGTCGGTAGGGGATACCGTGAGTCCCATTTCTAACTTCATGCAACCGGTGGTAACCAGGGCAATCGATAGGGCCAAGGTAAGAACTGAAACAAAACGCTTAAACATTATTTGTGACCCTTTCGGGGACTATTTGTCGGCTTCGCCGCTGGCGTCTGATTCGTCGCCTTCGGTTTCATCGTCTGGGTAAAGGTCAGCCCATTTGTCGATGAACTCTTCGCTTTCCGCCTCGGTCGCGAGTTCTTTTTCCAGCGCAGACAAATCAGTGTTTGGGCTGAAGTACTTTAGATCGCGCGCAACTTTAGTGTGCTTCGCTTTTTGACGGCCACGCCCCATGGCGAGCCCCCTAACTAAGAATCAAGTGATGAAAACCTGATAACACTTTATCAGCCGTTACTGCCAAAGCAGCACGAGGTACACGGCTGTGAAGGAAAACAAAAGGTTTAGGGCTACGTTGATTAGCGCTGCCGAACGTTTGCCATCGCGAAGCAGTTCCCAAGTCTGAGCAATAAAAGTAGAGAAAGTTGAGAGACCGCCGGCCAGCCCAGCGATTACGATCAATTGAAATTGTGGCGCTAGGAGCAGAGCCCATGCCGCCAGTGCGGTTGCAAGGGTATTTGCTAGAAGGATTCCCCAAGGGATATAGCCTTTGAATTCGGAGAGCGCGACTCGAAGTAGAGCACCCAGGCCACCGAAGAGCGCAACGACGACAAGTTCTACCATGTGCGTTCACCGCCAAGATTTCTCCCTAGTGCGTAGGCGAAAAGACCAACTCCGATCTGTGCCGTCATTTGGAGGAGAGCCGAATCTCCTTCAAGACTGGCGAAGGTAATCAATGAACTGAGAGTGGTAAAGCCTCCCGCAAATCCTGCGCCAAGAAGATTTTGCATCTCGGAGCTTTTTAGGTCCTGGCTCGTGTGCACGAAGCCCAGCAGTAGGGCACCGAAAATGTTTGCCAACCAAAGCCAAACACTTTGGTCAAAGCTAAGCGACAGCGCATAGCGAGCCACACTTCCCAGAGCGCCGCCCAAAAAGGCGAGACTAATTAGTCGAAGCTGCATGACTCCACTTCTTGCGAGTGCGAGAGCCCAAACGGAAGCTGGCTAAGAAACCAAGCCCTAAGAAGGCGCCGGCAGCCCAGGCCGAAAACTTGGTGCCATCGGTGAAACCATCGCCGGCAGCCGATTGAATCTGGGCAGACTTTCCAACCAGCGATTGCAATTCGGGATTTGAGGCAATCACTTCTGGAAGCGAAGGAATAATCGAACCAGCGGTATCCACAACGAGGGTTGAAATAACGGTTGCCTGTTCTTTAGAAACGTCTAGGTTTGCGAGACGTTCATCAATCGAGTTCTGAGTTCCGGTAAAGAGTAGCGTTCCAAGAACGGCAATCCCAAGAGCAGACCCGATCTGACGAGCGGTGCTTTGGGTGCCCGAACCTTGACCGGTCTTCTCCATTGGTACATCCACCATGATCACTCCGGTGAGCTGAGCCGTTGCCAGACCGACACCGATTCCATAAATCAGAAGGCTGGGAGCAATCGAGATCCAACCGGTTTCTACGTTGGCAAAAACCGCCACGCTGGCAACCGCAATCATCTCGAGTGCTACGCCCAAGCGCACAACGGTTGCGGCCGGAACTTTTCCGCTCAATGCTCCGCCAACGCCTGATGCGAGGAAAGCGCCACCGGCGAGGAATAGCAGAACCAACCCGGATTCAATTGGTGCCAAGCCGAGAACGCTTTGGAGCCAGAGGGGAATCGCAAAAAGTAGGCCGAACTCACCCATCGAAATAATTAGTGCGGCGATTGAACCATTTCTAAAACTTGAAATGCGGAAGAGATTTAGGTCTAGGAGAACATTCTTGCCAGCCTTCTCCAAATGGCGTTCCCAGAAGTAGAAGGAGAGTGCTGCGACAACAAATATCCCAAGTGACACCGGGATGACCGAAATTGTGTCGGTGGGCCAGGCGAAGTCACCGATGACGAACGGGGTAGTAGTTTGCTCCCACCAACCGTAAACGCGTCCTTCAATAAGGCCGAAAACAAGGGTCAGGAACATGATTACGGAGATAGCCGCACCCACGAAGTCCAGCCCACCAGCTCGTTGGGCCTGCTTGGATTCAGCTATCCAATAAATTAGACCGGCCATGACGATTAGACCAATTGGCAAGTTGATGTTGAAGGCGAGACGCCAACCCTCTTCTCCGAACGAGGTCGCGAACCATCCACCGAGCACTGGGCCGATTGCAACCATTCCGCCGATGGTTGCTCCCCAAACGGCAAAAGCAATGCCTCGCTCTTTTCCCTGGAAGTTAGCGTTTACGAGCGAGAGAGTGGTTGGCAGAACCATAGAGCCACCGATGCCTTGAACAACGCGGGCTGCAATCATGGTTGTGGCGTCTTCAGAAAGACCTGCCCAGACCGAGCTCGCGATGAAAATTGCCACACCAATCAGCAGGATGCGCTTACGCCCGAAGCGGTCGGCCAGCGAGCCCCACACGAGAAGTAGGGAAGCGAAAACCAGAACATAACTCTCCTGAACCCACTGGACTTCGGTTGATGTGAGTTTCAAGGCCTCGATGACACTCGGGAAGATGGTGTTGACGATGGTTCCATCAATAATCACTAGGGAAATCGCCATCGAAATAAAGACAAGCCCGATCCAACGGTTGCGTGTTGTGGTCATTTTTCCTTAGGGGGTTGGAGGAGAAATCTATTGCGAGTCTAGCCCCGAGGCGTATGCTGAAAGCAGAAGTTCTGAAAGGAGGCGCAAATGTTGAAGCTCCAAGATGGCTGTAACTGCGGCGGTTGTAACTGCGGCAAGTAGCCCACTAAATACCACTGGCGAGGAGAGCGCTGCACGCAAGTGCCAGCAGCACTCCCGCCAGTTGTGGTTTCGCGATCTTTTCTTTCAGGAAAATGCGCGCCAAGATAATCGTTCCCAGCGGGTACAGCGCAGTAAGCACGGAAACTGCCGAAAGCTCCCCGAGCCTGATTGCATTGAGGAACAGTATGTTCGCGGTCGAATCCAGAATTCCAGCCAGCCCAGCCGCCATCCAGAGCTTCGGGTTTGGAGTAGTTTGAAGCGCCCGTTTTGAAAACCCGAGACTTGCCAGCAAGATAAATCCGATTGTGAGAGCGCTGAATGCCCTAAGAAAAACAATAGGAGTCAGCCCGGAATCGCTCGGAGTTTGATCGAGAAAAATCAGAACCAAACCAATTGAGGCTCCAGCACCGATAGATAGAAGAAGTCCCTTGAGGCTTGGCAGCCTCACATCTGCTCCAGGTGAAAAACCTACTAATCCCACCGCAATCAGAATTCCTGCCAGAGCCAGAAATCCAAACTGGGAGAAACTTTCACCGACGATAAATACCCCGAAGCCCATTGGTATTAGCGCAGAAACAATTGCCCCCAGAGGAGAAAGGATCGATATCGGACCGATAGCCAGCGAGGCATAAAGCAGCGAAATCGCTAGAGCTGAAAAAACTCCAGAGAGTATCCCCCAAAAAATTGCAGTTGAGTCCAAGGGCAGACCAAAGAAGGGGGTCATCGCCAAAAGGAAAACCAAGCCGCTGAGTCCGGCAACCAAAGTGACAATGAGCGCATTTATCTTCTTGGCCGCAATAGCCCCGAAGAAGTCCGCGAAGCCGTAGACGACCGAGGTGGCAAAACCAAGCACGATTGCAATCAAGTCGGTCTCCCTAGAACAAGAGTTAAAGCAAAAATCCCGAGTCGTGAGATCCGGGATTTTTGGTGGCTCCGACCGGCATCGATCCGGTGACCTAACGATTTTCAGTCGTTCGCTCTACCAACTGAGCTACAGAGCCAAAGGCAGTTTTTCAACGACCTAGCGATCCTGACGGGACTTGAACCCGCGACCTCCGCCGTGACAGGGCGGCGCGCTAACCAACTGCGCTACAGGACCAGATGTTGCCACTCGAATCAGGCTTTGTGGTGACCCCAACGGGATTCGAACCCGTGCTGCCGCCGTGAAAGGGCGGTGTCCTAGGCCTCTAAACGATGGGGCCTACAAAGCTTGATACTTGATAGCACCAAGGGTCAAGATTACTTCAGGTTTGCTCACTTCGCAACCCCGCGATTCTCAGGTTATCTTCAGGGACGCACTGTGAAGTCGGTGTTAGTTTTGGAAGATGAAGTTTTCGAGCCGAATCCGCCGCATTTTCGGTGTATCCGTGCTGGTTTCCGCACTGGTGGCAACAGGCACCGTCCTTGGACCAGCCTGGGCTGTTCCAAGCTATCCAACTTGGGCCGAGGTTGACGCAGCAAAGAAAAGCGTTACAAAAAAGAAAGCTTTGATTGCTCGTTTTAACGCGATTCTGGCAGAGCAGCTTAAAGAGGAAGACGCCTTGTCAGACAAGGCGCTTCAATTGGGTGAGGTCTACAACATTGCCCGAGAAGAACTGAAACAGATTTCAACAAGGGTTGACACCCTGCAAGGTCAGGCAGATGTCGCCAATGATCAAGCCAACGAAGCCAAGGCAAGGCTCGCCCAAATCGCCTCTCAGATGTACCGAAACGGCTCGGCCGGAACCGGAGTTTCTCTATTTCTCAATGCTGGCGAAGCCGACAACCTGCTTTACCAACTAGGTGCGCGGGATCGTTTGGCAACCCAGAACGACACCACCTACAAAAAGTCAGTGGAGAAACAGCGTTACGCCCAGTCGGTCACCGACCAGCTGAATGTTGCCAAGGTCGAGTTGGCGGAAAAGGCGAAAGTCGCTAAGGCCGCATACGACAGCGCAACTTCGGCGGCAAGCGTGCTGGCTGCAAAAATAGCTGAGAACAAGGCGGCGCAAACCACTTTCTACAAACAGCTCGCCTCACTGCAAAGAACCAGCGCCGACCTAGAACGCCGCCGAGCTGAAGGATTGGCTGCCGAAGCGCGCCAGAACGCTGGTAACTCTGGAAGCGTACTCACCGCTCCTGCGCTCTACACAGTTCAAGATGCCAACCCTGTGGTGGTGTCAAAAGTCTTGAAGTTTGCAAGAGATCAAATTGGAGAGCGCTACGTCTTTGGTGCCGCTGGGATGAGCACATGGGACTGCTCCGGTCTAACCATGACCACCTATAAAAAAGCCGCCGGTATTTACATCAGTTGGCACTCCGTGGTGGCTCAGTTCCGTTTGGCTGCGCAGCGTAAGCAGTTAGTTCCGATGAAAGATCGTCAGCCTGGCGACCTAATTTTCTATACTCGCTCCAGCGCCTTCGACGGCGATAAGTATCACATCGCTATTTACAGCGGAAATAACAAGATGATCGAAGCACCTCGTCCTGGTGCTTATGTTCGTGAAGTGCCAATGCGGTGGGGAGAGCTCTTCCCATATGCGGCGCGTCCTAGTGCTTAGTGAACGTAGCGTTCCTGAGCTTCTTTGATTAGCTTCTCGGCGGCATCCTTGCCAGCCCACTGGCCAACCTTTACCCACTTGCCAGGCTCAAGGTCCTTGTAGTGAGTGAAGAAGTGTTCAATCTCGTTCTTGGTCTGAACCGGAATGTCGTCTAGGTCTTGAATGTGAGCCCAACGAGGGTCCTTGGCAGGTACACAAACCAACTTCTCGTCGATACCGCCGTCGTCCTCCATTGGAAGAACGGCTACCGGACGAACATCAACTACGACGCCTGGGAAGACAGGGAATTCGAGCAGAACCAGAGCGTCTAGAGGGTCTCCATCGCCACCGAGGGTCTTGTCGAAGTAACCGTAGTCAACTGGATACACAAACGGGGTGAACAAAACTCGGTCTAGGTGCACGCGACCGGTTTCATGGTCGACCTCATATTTGTTGCGACTTCCGCGAGGAATTTCGATAACTACTTCGTAACCCATGGTTCTCCTAAATAGGCTTGATGCCAAAGAGTCTATCGAAAGAGTCAGATGCCTAAGCGTTCAAAACTAACCCCGGCGGTCGCCGAAGTTAGAAGACTAGTTCGCTCGGCTTTGGCGAATCACGGCACCTCTCCCCAAGACCTCGTCCTAGTGGCTTGCTCGGGTGGGCCAGACTCCATGGCGCTCGCCGCGGCTCTCGCATTCGAGGGGCCAAAGCTCAATTTGAGAATCGGTGCAGTGATTGTCGATCATGGAATTCAGCCGGAAACCGCGGCGGTAGCCAAAAACACTAAAACTGAGCTTGAGTCACTCGGGTTTGAGCTTGTGGAAATCAAGCGGGTTGCCGTAGGCGAAGTGGGCGGTTTAGAAGCTGCTGCCCGAACCGCGAGGTACGAGGCCATCGATCAAGTTGCAAACTCACTAGCTGCCAAATTTGTTTTGCTCGGTCACACTTTGGGCGACCAAGCAGAGACAGTACTTCTTGGTCTAACGCGAGGCTCGGGAGGCAAGAGCCTTAGCGGCATGGCCGAGTTGAACGGCCGATACCTGCGCCCGTTACTCAGCGCCACACGTGAAATGACTTTGGACGTCTGTGCGGCTACCGATATTCCAATCTGGAATGACCCTCACAATGTTGATCCTAGATTTACGAGGGTTCGCGTTCGCCAAGCGGTGCTGCCTGTGCTCGAGCAGGAGTTAGGCCCCGGAATCGCCGAGGCCTTGGCTCGAACCGCCGAAAGCCTCAGACAAGACAACGAAGTCTTAGATGAACTGGCTACCACTGCCTACAGTGAAGTGGCGAAGCAAGGTGCAACCTCGGTTTCTCTAAGGATTGACGGCCTCAAAGAACTGAAGCCAGCGATTCGCCTGCGAGTTTATCGCTTGGCCGGTGATGTCTTTGGGGCGTATTTCCATCGAAGCCACGTCGTGGAAATCGACCGCCTGATCACTGATTGGCACGGGCAGAAACCGCTCGCCCTGCCAAGCGTTAGAGTAGAACGAAAGGGCGAAGAAATCGTCCTTAAAGCACAAAAACACTGAAATCTGGAGCTTGCTAAGTGGATTTAGAAAAGGTAACTGACCAAATCACCAAGGTGCTAGTCACCGGCGAGCAGATCGATGCTCGCGTTGCCGAAATGGCCGCGGAACTAGATAAGAAGTATGAAGGCAAAGATGTTTTGCTCGTCGGCGTACTCAAGGGTGCTGTCATGTTTATGGCCGACCTGTCGCGTGCCATGCAGATTTCGGTGACCATGGATTGGATGGCTGTTTCGTCCTACGGTTCCGGAACCCAATCGTCCGGTGTGGTTCGAATCCTCAAGGATTTAGACGCCGACGTCCTAGGCCGTCACGTTTTGATCGTGGAAGACATCATCGATTCTGGCCTTACCCTGTCGTGGTTGGTTTCGAACCTGCGCGCTCGCGGGGCCGCATCGGTAGAAATCACCACTCTGCTGCGCAAGCCAGAGGCCGCCAAGGTTGAGGTTGAGGTTTTGTCAGTTGGTTTCGATATTCCAAACGAATTCGTGGTTGGCTACGGTCTCGACTATGCCGAACGGTACCGCTCACTTCGTGGCGTTGCGGTTTTGGCGCCTTCGGTCTATTCGTAGAAAGTATTCCCCCTACGGCGAACAACCAGGATTTTGGGGAAGTTCTGAGGGTAGCCTTGTTGTTATTCCCCCCAACACTACAAAGGGAGAGGCGTAAGTCTTTTGTCTGAAAACTTGAAGAAACTTCTGAAGGGCCCGGTGCTCTGGATTTCGCTTGCATTGGCGGCAATCCTGATCGGCTCCTCACTTGGCTCGACCGTGACCTACCAGAAGGTAGACACCAGCTACGGTCTCGAGTTGATCGAAGACTCCAAGGTGAAGAGCGTGAAAATCTACGACGGCGACCAGCGCGTCGACATGGAACTGTTCAGCGCCGACGCCGAGACCAAGAGCAAAACCGTTCAGTTCTTCTACATCTCTTCCCGCGCACCTCAGGTAACCCTGGCGGTCGCCGAAGCTAATTTGGTTGATGGCTTCAACGACGTTGTGCCAAACACCCCTTGGTATGTCAGCCTTCTCGGCACACTTTTCCCAATCCTTTTGATTGGTGCAATCTTCTACTTCCTAATGGCAGGTGCCGGAGGCGGTAACAGCCGTGCCATGAACTTTGGTAAGTCTCGAGCAAAGCTTGCCAACAAGGAAACTTCGAAGATAACCTTCGAGGATGTCGCCGGCGCCGATGAAGCCATCGAAGAATTACAAGAAATCAAAGACTTCCTGAAAGAGCCAAAGAAGTTCCAAGCCTTAGGTGCAAAGATTCCTCGCGGTGTTTTGCTGTACGGCCCTCCGGGAACTGGAAAGACCCTGATCGCTAAGGCAGTGGCCGGCGAAGCGGGAGTTCCGTTTTTCAGCATCTCGGGTTCCGACTTCGTCGAAATGTTTGTTGGTGTGGGTGCATCGCGCGTTCGCGACCTATTCAATCAGGCCAAACAGAGCGCCCCAGCAATCATCTTCGTCGATGAAATCGACGCCGTTGGCCGTCACCGTGGTGCCGGTATCGGTGGCGGCAACGATGAGCGTGAACAGACTCTAAACCAGCTACTCGTTGAGATGGACGGCTTCGAAGAGAACGTCAGCATCATCCTGATTGCTGCCACCAACCGCCCAGACGTTTTGGACCCAGCACTACTGCGCCCTGGCCGTTTCGACCGCCAGATTGGCGTTGGAGCGCCAGACTTCCAAGGACGTGAGCAGATCTTGAAGGTTCACTCAAAGGGCAAGCCAATGGCCGACGACGTTGACCTCGCCACGGTTGCCCGTCGCACTCCTGGTTTCACCGGAGCCGACCTTGCCAACGTTCTGAACGAGGCTGCCCTACTTACCGCGCGCCTGAACCAGAAGAAGATCACCAACGAAATCCTCGATGAGTCAATCGACCGCGTCATCGGTGGCCCACAGAAGAAGTCGCGCATGATGCAGGAGCAAGAGCGCCTGAACACGGCGTATCACGAAGCAGGGCACGCACTTGTTGCCGCATCGATGAACCACTCCGACCCTGTGAGCAAGATCACCATCATGCCTCGCGGTCGTGCACTCGGCTACACCATGGTGCTTCCACTGGAAGACCGCTACTCGGTTTCTCGTAATCAGTTGCTAGACCAAATCGCCTATGCGATGGGTGGACGTGTGGCAGAAGAGATCGTCTTCCACGACCCAACCACCGGAGCCTCGAACGACTTCGAAAAGGCAACCAACATTGCCCGCACCATGGTCACCCAGTACGGATTCTCATCGACTCTTGGATCGGTTAGCTTCTCCAGTGGCGGAGCGGTCTTCATTGGCCGTGACATGCAGCAGACCAAGGAGTACAGCGAGGCTACTGCCCAGGTGATCGACGCCGAGATCCGTGCCATCCTGGATGCCGCTCAAGACGAGGCTTACCGGGCAATCAACCTGAACCGCAAAGTTCTGGATGCCACAGCCAAGGCGCTCATGGAACAAGAGACTTTGAACGCCGAAGACATCGCGAAGCTGTTCAAGGTGGTGAAGAAGCTTCCCAAGCGCACCCAGTGGCTCTCGAAGAAGACTCGTCCGGTTTCCAACATTGCTCCGATAGCTATCCCGAAGAAGCGCGCACCGAAGCTGGATCTGTATCCAGAGGCGAAGCCTGCAACTAAGGCCAAAGCGAAACCTAAGCCAAAGGCAAAGTAGTGTTCAACGCCGAAGCGGTGAAGCGCGCGGTGGCTGATTTGATTGCGGCCATCGGCGAAGACCCTACTCGCGAGGAGTTAAAGGCAACTCCAACGAAATTTGCCGAGGCCTACGCCGAGTTCTTCAAAGGAATCGACCAAGACCCACTCGAGGTTTTGGCGGAGACCTTTCCAGCCGAACGCAACGACGTTGTCATCCTGAAAGACATCGAATTCGTTTCGATGTGCGAGCACCACCTACTGCCATTCACCGGAGTAGCCCACATCGCCTACCTTCCAGCAGATCGCGTGATTGGCCTCGGCCGACTACCAAAGCTCGTTGAAGTGATTGGCGCCAGACCACAGCTTCAGGAGAACCTAACCGCGCAAATCGCCAACGCATTAGAAACCGGTTTAAGCACAAAGGGTGTCGTCGTGGTGATTGAAGCCAGACACCACTGCGTGGTCAGTCGCGGCGCCAGACAACCGGAAGCGAACACCGTAACCATGGCGGCACTGGGCGTTTACTCTGAACCAATCGCTCGCGCCGAAGTCATGGGTCTAATTTCTAAATGATGAATCCGCTCGTCATGGGAGTTTTGAACATTACTCCGGACTCCTTCAGCGACGGCGGAGAATTGCAGTCAATCGAGTTAGCGGTAGCCAGAGCCAAGCAGCTGATTGCCGATGGAGCCAAAATTCTAGACGTCGGCGGTGAATCGACTAGGCCAGGAGCCGATCGAGTTCCAATCGAAGAAGAAATCAATCGGGTCGTTCCGGTAATCGAAGCCATCCGCAATCTTGGCGCTGAAATCAGCGTGGACACCATGAACAGCGAAACAGCAGCGGCTGCTGTTGCTGTCGGCGCCACAATCATCAACGACGTCTCCGGCGGCAAGAACGATCCGCGAATATTCGCAGTGGCGGCCGAGACTGGCGCGAAGCTAATCATTTCTCACTGGCGAGGGCATTCGCTCGAGATGGACAACCTCAACCAATACGACTCAATCGGAAGCGATGTTGCCAAAGAGGTGAGTGATCAGGTGCGTAAAGCGCTGGAGGCCGGCGTTGCCGAGAGCCAAATCATTGTTGACCCTGGCTTGGGTTTTGCCAAGGATGTTGAGCAGAACTGGGAAC
Source organism: Micrococcales bacterium (assembly GCA_041303805.1). Classification (GTDB taxonomy): domain Bacteria; phylum Actinomycetota; class Actinomycetes; order Actinomycetales; family Microbacteriaceae; genus Rhodoluna. The sequence goes on along the minus strand of JBFYOM010000014.1, from coordinate 1,332 downwards.
TCCTCGAAAATCTAGAGCCTCTGATTGCCCTGGGATTCCCGGTCCTGATAGGGGCATCCCGCAAACGATTTATTGCAGCTCGGTTGGAACCGGGAAGTGCCAACGAAGCCAAGGACGAAGCTACCGCCGAACTCATGCGCTCGCTCAGCAAAAAATATTCTCTCTGGGGCGTTCGCGTACACAACGTGCGAGCCACAATCTCACGGCAGAATTGAGTTATGTCTTACAAAATCAAAATCAAAGGCCTGCGAGTATTCGCACACCACGGAGTCTTCGATTTTGAGAGGCAGAACGGACAAGACTTTTACATCGATGCCACCGTTTGGGTAAACAGTAAATCAGCGATTACCGACGACCTAAAACAAACGGTTCACTACGGTGAACTCTCCAAACTTCTGGTTGAAGCGGTCAAGAGCCAGCCGGTTGACCTCATCGAAGCTCTTGCTCAACGCCTTCTCGATCTCTGCCTAAACTTCGGTGGTGGTTCGGTTTCCGGCTTGGTGAAAAAGGCCAAGGTCACCGTTCACAAACCGAACGCTCCAATTCCCCATGACTTCGAAGATGTTTCGGTAACCCTCAAGGGCAGGAATGGCTGAGCGAGCAGTTTTAGCGCTTGGAGGCAATCTCGGTAATCGAAAGAAAACCATCAAGTCAGCAATCAAGGCCATTAAAGAATTAGAGAAGGTGGAACTAGTAGCTAAATCTCCACTCTTTGAAAGTTTTGCCGCAACCACCGAAGGTGTCGATGAAACCGCTCCGCGCTATCTGAACGGCGTCGTAGAAATTGAAACATCACTGAAGCCAGGGGTGCTGCTGACCAAGCTTCGCGAAATCGAAACCAGCCACGGCAGGGTTCGCTTGGAACGCTGGGGCTCTCGAACCTTAGACATCGACATCATCACTTACGGCAATCTCATCAAGGACGGCAAACGTTTGACCCTTCCACACCCACGTGCCTATGAACGTGCCTTTGTGGTGGTTCCTTGGTCGCGGATGAACCCCGAAGCCAAGTTATTGGGCCACGGGTCCGTAGCAGACCTAGCGAAAGATCTCGAAGGTCAGGTCTGGGAAATCTGATGAAGCCAACGAAAATTCTCAATCTGATTGGAACGGCTGCGGTTGTTTCCGTCGTCGGCTACTTCTTAATCCAGTTGATGATTGGCAATGGTATGCCAACACCAAGCATGGAATTGAACGTCGTTCTGGTTCAGCCGGCAATCGCCCTGATTCTCTTTCTTTCGGCCCTGCCCATGGTTCGCTACAAGCGCGCCCTCAAGAAACTGGAGACGGGCAAAGGCTCAAGGCCAGCTCCAGTTGATTCTCGTTACGCGG
>JBFYOM010000013.1:0-20718 GCA_041303805.1 Micrococcales bacterium | reverse complement strand
CTCTGCAATAACGCAGTTCTTTTCAACCACACGACGAATCTTGTCGAGTTCGTTCATCAGGTCAACTTTGTTTTGGAGGCGGCCGGCGGTGTCGATTATCAAAACATCAGCCCGCTCGCGAAGTGCAACTTCAGTTCCTTCAAAAGCAACCGAGGCCGGGTCTTGGCCTTCGCTCTTTGGGCGAACCAGAGTTGCACCCGATCGATCTGCCCAGGTGGCAATCTGCTCCACGGCTGCGGCACGGAAAGTGTCGGCAGCGGCGATAACAACTTTCGACCCGGCTTCGCTTAGATACTTTGACAGTTTTCCGATTGTTGTGGTCTTTCCGACCCCGTTCACGCCTACAACTAGGACGACATATGGCAACTGCCCAGAGGAAAGATTTAGTTCACGGTCGTCGCGGGTTAAGTTCTCGGTGATGAGTTCGGCTAAAACGTTCTTCAGTTCAACTTCCGTTGCAGCACCGGTTTTCTTGGCACGAGCCTTCACTTCCGCAACTATGCTCTCGGATGCATCCACGCCGAAATCAGCCTGAATCAGAACGTCCTCGAGCGAACCTAAGTTTTCTGGGTCGAACTTCACGCGAGTGAACAGGCTCTTGATGCCCTTGGCGAAACTGCGCTTTGGCAGAACTACTTCAACTTTTTCAGTTTCCGGTTCAGAATCCGCAATGACCTCGATGGTTACTTCTTGAACTTCCTCGACTACGAGCTCGGGAGTTGTGGTTGGTTCAACTTTCGGCTTCGGCTTTGAGAAAAGTTTTTTCTTCTCTTTGGGCTCTTGAACATCCGGAGCGACTACCTCGGAAGGGGTCTCTTTCTTTTTCCAGAATAGGAAGCCCATGCTAAGACTGCTCCCCTAGTCGCTGACCAACCACTGCCGATACGCCGTCCTGGCGCATTGACACACCGTAGAGCGCATCCGCGATTTCCATGGTGCGCTTCTGGTGAGTGACGATGATCAGCTGCGAACTCTCGCGAAGATCTTGGAAAATTTGTAACAGGCGTCCTAGGTTGGCGTCGTCTAGAGCTGCCTCGACTTCATCCATAACGTAGAACGGCGAAGGGCGAGCCTTGAAGATTGCAATAAGTAGCGCAACTGCCGCCAACGACCGCTCACCACCGGAAAGCAGGGAAAGACGTTCGATTCGCTTTCCAACCGGCTTCACTGTCACTTCGATACCGGTGGTCAGCATGTTGTCTGGATCGGTCAAGAAGATCGAGCCGGTGCCACCTGGGAAGAGCACGGGGAAGACTTTTTCAAATGCTTTCTTGGTGTCGGCGAATGCTTCGGCGAAGATGTTCTGCATCTTTTCATCGAGTTCATCGATGATTTGCATCAGGTCTTTTCGAGTCTGAGTTAGGTCGGCTAGCTGCTCGGTGAGGAACTTATGACGCTGTTCAAGCGCAGCAAACTCCTCCAACGCGAGCGGGTTCACACGCCCCAAACGTTCCAGCAAACGCTCGGCATCCTTTAGGCGCTTCTGCTGCTCTTCTCGAACGAAAGGCTTGAAACCACCTTCAACGCTTTCGTCGGGCACGTTTTGGTTTGGCCCGTATTCTTCTACCAAGACCTTTTGTTCAAGACCTAACTCGTCGTAGGCGCGGCTAACCAGATTGGCGAGGTTGAGTTTCTTCTCGTGGTTGATTAGCTCGATGTCGTGAACGCTCTGAGTGAGGGTTGAAAGTCGCATTTGAATCTCTGCGGTTTCACCACGAAGTTTGACCAGTTCGGCATGCTGACCAGTTCGGGCGTTTTCCAATTCACCGAGCTTTACCTTTACCCCAGCGGTTGCATCGGCAATCTTCTCCAAAATTGTTGGAAGAACATCTAGGATGAGCTGGGCCGATTGCAGCTGTTTGCTCTGAGCTTCCGCTGCAACTCGGGCTCGCTCTAAAGCTTCCTTAGCTTCGGCAACCTGAGAGCGAAGCGTTTCCGCGCGCTGCTTCTCTACGCGAAGGCGTTCCACCGCGGCACCGAGATCGACTCTAACCTCAAGCTCACTCTGACGCTCTTGCTCTAGGTTGTCGACCAAGGTTGGGCGTTCCGAAGCGTCAACCGATGGTCGCTCTCCGGCCGCGAAGTCGTCGTGGATTTTGATTGCAGCAGCAAGCGTGTTTTCAGCTTCGGCAATCTTTTCTGTTGCTTGTGCTGCCACGTTCGCCAAACGGTCAACTTCGCTAGTGGCGGCCTCGACGGCAACGCGAAGTCGACCCAGGCTTTCAGCATTAGAAGCCAACTGTGAGTCGTGTTCACTTAGTGCCGTATGTGCTTCCTTGGCAGAAGCTTTGGCAGCCTCCTCGGTGGCACGCGCTTGAACCAGTTCACCCTTGGTGTTTTCGATTTGGTCGTTGACCATGGCAAGACGCTTTTCAGCAGCATCACGCTCGGCAACCAGTTCAACCTTGGAAGGTTTCTTGTTTGATCCACCGCGAATCACCGTTTCGGTTAGAACATCGCCGTCGAGTGTAATTAGGGTCTTGGTGATAGCGCTCTTGTCGCTTTTATAAAGCTCGCGAGCGGAATCGAGATTGTCAACTATGACGACACCTTGAAGAAGCTTTAGAATTCCAGCGGCAGCCGAAACCACCTCGGTTGCGTTGCGCGCTCCGCCGACTTTGATCTCGCCGGTTGCCGCGAGCTTTCCATCAACGTCGGCAATTACCAATTCAACCCGACCGCCATCTTGGGTCTTTAGGTGAGCGATGGCTTCGAGGCCAGCTTCGCGATTGTCGGCTACCAGTGCGTCGGCTAAAGGGCCAAGTGCAGCGGCGATGGCCGCTTCAAAACCAGGTGCAATTTGCATGTGAGATGCAACCAGACCACGGATACCGCGGAGTCCGGAGTTCGACAGAACTGAGGCGCCGTCTTTTTGCTCAAGAGTTAGGTTCAGAGCCGAGCGCTTAGCCGAAAGCGAGTCGCGCTCTCGCTCAGCTTCGTGCAGCGCCTCGCGTAAGGTCTCAATCTTGACCCCGGCATCGGAAACTGCCTTTTGAGCCGACTCGTAACGCTGTTCAAGTGCGTTGTCGCCCTGGTTGCTTTCACCCTGAAGTTGAGACTCTAGGTTCGTGTATTCGTCCTTGGTGGTGGCCAAACGGGTCTTAGCTTCAGTCAAGGCTGACTCGTGACGAACCACTTCTTCGCGAAGCGAAGCTAGGCGAGATTCGGCAACGGCCGCTTCGTTGGCTAGGCGAGATTTCTCAAGATCGAACTGCGAGATCAGGGCGCTTTGCTCAGCCAGTTGATTGTCGAAAACTTCTAGGGCATCGCGAGCAGTGTTGCGCTTCGCCTCAGCCTCGTTCAGTTTCACCTTTAGAGCTTCTACGGCAACCGCGAGTTCTTTCGCGGAAAGCTCAGCAGCATCTGCCTCGGCGTCAATTTGGGATGGGTCAACCACAGCGCCGTTGACTTCAGCCTGCTGAGCCAACATGGCAACGCGTTGGTTAGCCATCGACAGAAGTGAACGGAAGCGCTCCCCGACTGAATCGAATTCATAGCCGAGAGCTCTGGTTTGGTCTAACTCGACAGAAACCTGGGCGGCCTCGAGAACGCCTAGACGTGCAGTGTTTTCGCCAAGAACTTCAGCGAGAATATTGCGCTCGGCCTTTCGGTCGGATTCGTTTTTGGCGGTTTCTTCAAGAGTCTTGTGAAGGTTGAAAATGTCGTCGGCAAGCAAACGAGCCTTGGCATCGCGCAGCACCGAAGCGATTCCCTGAGCCTCACGTGCTACCTCTGCTTGCTGTCCGAGTGGTTTCAACTGGCGGCGAACTTCGCCAGCCAAGTCGTTCAAGCGGGTGAGGTTGGCTTGCATTGCGTCAAGCTTGCGAACCGTCTTTTCTTTACGACGACGGTGTTTCAGAATTCCGGCGGCTTCTTCGATGAATCCGCGACGCTCTTCTGGGGTTGCCTTTAGCACACCGTCGAGTTGACCTTGACCTACGATGACGTGCATTTCTCGCCCAAGTCCAGAGTCGGACAGCAACTCTTGAACGTCAAGCAAACGGCAAGGATCGCCGTTGATGGCGTACTCGCTGCCACCGTTGCGGAATAGCGTTCGACTAATGGTGACTTCGGTGTATTCGATTGGCAGAGCACCATCGGTGTTGTCGATCGTTAACTGTACTTCCGCGCGACCGAGTGGGCCTTTGGTTGACGTTCCAGCGAAGATAACGTCTTCCATCTTTCCGCCGCGGAGGGTTTTGGCTCCCTGCTCACCCATAACCCAAGCGAGCGCGTCAACGACGTTTGATTTTCCCGAACCGTTCGGGCCCACAACTGCGGTTACCCCGGGTTCAAAGTTGAATGTGGTTGGCTGAGCGAAGGACTTAAATCCCTTGAGGGTGAGGCTTTTTAAATACAAGCTCTACTCACTCTCCCAGTGTCGTTTTTGGTTGCCCAGATAACTTCTAAACTCCAAAAATACCCTATGAAACAGAGCGTTTTTGACACTTCGGGCAGAAGTGTGAGCCTCGGTTCATCCAGTTTTCTCGAACGATGGCCTTGCCACAGCGAGGGCATGGGCGACCAGTCATTCCGTAAGCATTTAGCGAAACTTCGAAATAGCCAGATTGCCCGTTCACATTCTTATACTGCTCGTCAAAACTCGTGCCACCAACCAGGACGGCTGCCGCTAAAATCTCTCGAACATGGCCGAGCAGTTCTTTGGTCTTTGGCAGCGTCAGAGAGCTGGCCGGTTGGTCGTAGTGAAGTTTTGCTCGCCACAGCGCTTCGTCGGCGTAGATGTTGCCTACCCCGCTCAGCACACCCTGGTCTAGCAGCACCTTTTTAATTCCCGCAGTTCGACTTCTCACTTTTTTAATCACTTCGACGTCATCGAAGTTTGGGTCAAGTGGATCACGGGCAATGTGGGTTACGGTCGATGGAATGCGTTCGTCATGATCAACTGCAACCAGCTCGTCGATTGCTAACGAACCAAAGATTCTTTGGTCCACGAAACGCATTTCCAACTTTTTACCGGAAGGAGATGTTGCAAACAAAATGACTCGGGTTAGTTTGTCCGGTTCGCTGCCAGCGTCACGCACCAGCATTTGCCCGCTCATTCCAAGATGACCAACCATAGCCAAACCATCGCGATCCAGAGGTATCCAAAGGAACTTGCCGCGACGTGACATATGCTTCAGGGTTGCGCCGGTCATCACGTCAATGAAATCTTGCACTCCAGGCTGGTGTCTCTTCAGGCTTCTGGCGTCCAAGATTTCAACAGAGTTGACTTGAGCGCCCGTTAAATACTCGGCCAGTCCGGCGCGAACGGTTTCAACTTCGGGTAACTCAGGCATTACGAAAGTTTGCTGAGAGCGGCCAGAGCCGCCTCGGTCTCGGCGTCACGTTTACTTCTGGCGGTCCCAATGAAGACTTTCCCAGACATCACCAAACTGGCCGTGAAGGTTCGGTCGTGATCTGGGCCATCGTGGGTCACGTTGTACTCGGGCGCATCAACCCCCAGTTTGGCGGCAAGTTCTTGCAACTTCGTTTTTGGCTCTGAGGCATTTAGCAATCCCTGTGGGTCGGCAAGCAGCGGAAAGACATGGCTGCGAACGAACTCGGTAGCAGCGTCGATTCCCTTCGACACATAAATGGCACCTAGTAGAGCCTCGAAGACATCTGCAAGAAGATTAGCCTTGGTGCGTCCGCCGGTGCGTTCCTCGCCAACCCCGAGACGAAGGTGGGTTCCCAGATCCAGCGCTAAAGCCAGTGGAGCCAAGGCTTTTGCCGAAACGACGGCGTTCTTCAATCGGCTGAGTTCGCCTTCATCTAAATCTGTGAAGGTTTCCGTGATGTGCGCGGAAATGACAAAACCCAGTACCGAATCCCCGAGAAACTCGAGTCTTTCATTACTGGGTTGATTGCCGTTCTCGTATGCGTACGAGCGGTGAGTTAGTGCGAGCTCAAGCAGCGCTGGTTCGATGTTTACACCGAGCCGAGCTTCAAGCTCGCCAAGACTCATGCCTTTAGGCGTCTGCGACCTTGCGGCCCTTGTACTCCATGAATAGAGCGTTGCCGGCTGAGTCTTCAACTACCTTCGCGCGGTGAGGAAGCGAGTAAACGGTTTTGCCGTTAACTACGGTCTTCACTAGGGTCTGCTCGGCGGCCTTCCACTGCGAACGACGTGCGTGAGTGCGAGCGCGGGATAGGCGGCGTTTTGGTACTGGCATTTCTACTCCATCAAGTTCTTTAGGGCGTTCCACCTCGGGTCAACCGGGGCTTCATGCACATGTTGCGGGCTTTCGTTCAGCTTCACTCCACAATCAACGCATAGACCTTCACAGTCGTTGCTACAGATTGGTTGGAACGGAAGCGAAAGAACTACCGCATCTCGGACAACCTGTTCCAGATCAATTGTTTCATCTGAGATAACAAGGTCGTCTTCGTCTGTTAAAGAATAGGCGAAAAGCTCCTGAAATTCCACATCAACCTCTAGATTGAGTGGATCCAAACATCTTGAACACTCGCTTTTTGCATCTCCTTGGATGTTTGCCGTCACCAAAATACCTTCGTGGACGGACTCGAGGCGGCCGTCAATCGAAATTTCCGAACCGACTTCGATTACAGCAATCGAGTTGTCCAGGGCCTCTGGCACTGCGAAGTCAAGTTCAATTCGACGCAGCGAACCTGGCTTATGCATTAGGTCGTGAACCTGAACTAGGTATGGGCTGATCACTTTATGCCTTTGCCTTGAAGCCCCGAATTACCGAGGCTGGAACGTATTTCGAAATGTCTCCACCCAGAGCAGCCACCTGTTTCACCAAACTGGATGAGATGTGAGTGTTCGCAGGATCGGATGGCAGGAAGATGGTCTCGATGCCGGTTAAGTCGCGATTAACCCGGGCCATTGGAAGTTCATACTCAATGTCAACGCCGGTGCGGAATCCCTTAATCAAAATATCGGCACCCAAACGTTCCGCAAATTCGGTGAGCAACCCGCTTTCCAGTGAATCAACCGATACCTTGCCCATGAGATTGCGTTCGATCAGGGCATCGGTGAGCATTTGAACTCGCTCGGCAACAGTGAAAAAAGCCGCTTTGGAAGGGTTGTGAACAACGACGACGGTCAGTCGTGAGACGACGTCCATGGCACGCTCGATGATGTCGAGGTGTCCAAGGGTCAGCGGGTCGAATGAGCCGGGGTAAACGGCGTGCTTGCTCATGTAACTAGGTTAGCGAAATAACTAGGCCTTAGCGATGTTTGCTTTTGCAGCCTCGTCCAAGCGTTCGAGAGTTTCGGCGAGGACTCGATTGGTCTCAAGGGTCGGGTCGCTTTCCAGCACCTCACCCGCAGCAACCCGCATTCTAGAAATCAAGTCGGCGTCCTTGATGACTCTCAAAAGTTTCAAGCTTGACCGCGTGCCCGATTGGTTGGCGCCCAAAACATCGCCTTCGCCTCGCAACTCGAGGTCGATTTCACTCAAACGGAAACCGTCGAGTGTCGCCGCCACGGCATTCACGCGTTCAATGGCTAACGACCCCTCTTCGGCGGTGGTGAGCAAGAGACAGAGTCCGGCATGTCCGCCTCGACCAACACGACCGCGCAGCTGGTGGAGTTGTGAAACCCCGAAGCGATCAGCGTCTAAAACAACCATGACGGTGGCATTAGGAACATCAACACCAACCTCGATTACGGTTGTGGATACCAGGACGTCGATTTCCCGTGCGGCAAATTTGGCCATCGTCGAGGTTTTATCTTCGGCACTCATTCGACCGTGAAGCAACCCGATTTTCACGTTGGCGAAGACCGGCATGCTGCTCAAGTTTTTGGCAATCGTTTCCGCCGCTGCCATCGGGATGCCAGGCTCGACCTCTAGGTCGGTGCCCTCTTCGATTTCCGATTCATCGATTCGCGGGCAAACCACAAACGCCTGACGACCGGCTGCAACCTCTTCGGCGATTCGAGCCCAGGTTCTGGCAACTAGGGCCGGCTGACTAAAGCGAACCACATGGCTCTGAATCTCCTTGCGGCCGGCCGGAAGCTGATCGAGCGTAGAAATGTCGAGATCTCCGAAGACGGTCACAGCAACCGTCCTGGGAATCGGCGTCGCCGTCATGGTTAGCACGTGTGGAGGAAGTTTTCCCTTTAGCCTCAGGGTTTCTCTTTGGTCGACGCCAAACCGGTGTTGCTCGTCAACAACCACTAGCCCTAGATCGTAAAACTCAACCTTGTCGCCGAGGATAGCATGAGTTCCGACCACCAGCCGTGCCTTGCCTGAAACAATCTGAAGCAGTGAACGTTTGCGATCGGCCGTGTTCATTTGACCGGTCAACAGGGTTAGACCGACCTCGTTGGACAAGTCTTCTCCAAGCGTTTTCCGCATCGAGTCGTAGTGCTGGGAAGCCAAGACTTCGGTGGGTGCCAGCATTGCTGATTGACCCATGGAATCGGCAACCGCGAGCATTGCTCTTAGAGCTACCAAGGTTTTACCGGAGCCAACCTCACCCTGAAGCAAACGATTCATCGGGTGCGAGCGCGCCAAGTCTTCAAAGATCTCTTGCCCCACTCGAACTTGGCCATCGGTGAGCGTGAATGGCAATCGCGAGTCGAATCGTTCCAAAAGTCCACCGGATTGTGAGGAACGGGAAGTTGAACTTTGATGAGCGTTTTCGGCCCTACGCTTTAGCAGCGAAGCCTGCAACACAAACGCTTCGTGAACTCGCAAGGTTTCCCGGGCTGCCTGCCAGTCGGACATAACTTTCGGCATGTGAATTTTGTGAATCGCTTCGGTTAGCGAAAGCACATCCTCGTCTTTGACCACAGCTGCAGGAAGTTCATCTTCTAGTTCGCCCAGCGTATCGAGCACAACACCGACGGCTCGACCGAGCGCCCAGGTGGTAGCCGATGACGACGCTGGATAGATCGGAATCGGAAGGTCTGCCCAGGCTTTGGCTTCCTCCGGCGATAACTCTTCAGGGAAAAGCTCATAGTCCGGGTGGGAAAGCTGAATCTTGTTCTGGAATAGCGAGGTCTTTCCCGCAAACAATCCCCTAGAGCCAGGCTTGAGTTCTTTCTGTCGCCAACCCTGGTTGAAGAAGCTCAGGCTCATCGAAGCCTGACCGTCGGTAATTCTCACATCAAGAATTGAACCCTTGCGACCGCTCATGAACCGTTCTCGAACTTCTTGAATTTCCGCAACGACCGTTACCGCTTCACCAATCGGTAACTCTGCAATCGGGGTGAGTTCACCTCGAGTGGAATACCTTCTCGGATAGTGCTGCAAGAGATCGGCAACGGTTTTTAGCCCCAAATGTTTCGCGAATGCCTTAGCCGTTCGGTCGCCCAAAAGGCGATCTAACGGCGTTAGTGGCAAAAGCATGGTTCAATGCTAAGCATGACCCGTATCATCGCAGGCGTAGCCGGCTCACTAAAACTGACCAGTCCAGCAAAAACCACTAGACCGACTAGCGACCGAATTCGCGAAAGCATCTTCTCTAAACTCGAGGCACGTGACCTACTGACAGGTGCAACCGTTCTGGATCTCTATGCCGGAACAGGAGCGTTAGCGCTTGAGGCTGCCAGCCGTGGCGCGAAACTCGCCTGGATGGTCGAGCGAGATGGTAAGGCAGCTGCCGTTTGTGTTGCCAACCTAAAGATCGTTTCGAAAGCACTTTTGAAAGAAGAAATTGGCTTCGACGGAAAAGTTATAAACAAGTCGGTGTCCTCATTCCTGAATGCCCCGGGAATTGAAAAAGTGAACGTAGTGTTCATCGATCCGCCATACGAAATCGGCAATGAAGAGATTCAAGAAGATTTAGAAAAACTGAAACCTCTGTTGGAAAATTCCACCGTTGTAGTAGAACGTTCCAGTAGAACCGAAGCGCCAGTTTGGCCAAAGGGTTTCTCGTTAGAAGACACGAAGTCCTACGGCGATACCGTGGTCTACTGGCTCAGCGCCTAGATGTGACGTTCGGAAAGGCCGGTGTAAAGCTGCTGTGGGCGGCCGATCTTGGTGGCTGGGTCGAGGTTAAGCTCGCGCCAGTGGGCAATCCAGCCCGGTAGGCGTCCTAGCGCAAAGAGCACGGTGAACATCCTTGGCGGGAAGCCCATCGCCTTGTAAATCACACCGGTGTAGAAGTCCACGTTTGGGTATAGTTTGCGTTCAGCAAAGTAACTGTCGGATAGTGCTGCCGCCTCTAGTTCCTTAGCGATGTCGAGCAGTGGATCGTTTACACCTAACTCGGCAAGAACCTTGTCGGCGGTTGCCTTGACGATCTTGGCTCGAGGGTCAAAGCTCTTGTAAACGCGGTGACCGAATCCCATCAGACGAATTCCGTCTTCCTTGTTCTTCACTCGCTCAACATAACGCTGAACCGAGTCTCCAGATGAGCGAATCTGGTTGAGCATTTCGAGCACTGCCTCGTTTGCACCACCGTGTAGCGGGCCGAAGAGAGCGTTGACCCCGGCCGAAACCGACGCAAAAAGGTTGGCTTGACTCGAGCCAACCAAACGAACGGTTGAGGTTGAGCAGTTCTGCTCGTGGTCGGCGTGAAGGATTAACAGGGTGTCTAGAGCCTTAACCAGGATGGGGTTCTGAACGTACTCTTCCGCCATTGTGCCGAAGGTTAGTCTCAGGAAGTTTTCCACCATCGAAAGCGAATTGTCCGGATACAAAAGCGCCTGGCCCTGCGAATTTTTGTGGGCATACGCTGCCAGTACCGGCATCTTGGCGAGAAGGCGAATCGTGGATAGTTCAACCTGTTCTTCGTCGTGAACGTTCAATGAGTCTTGGTAGAACGTTGACAGAGCCGAGACGCCAGCGGACATAACCGGCATCGGGTGTGCGTTGGTTGGCATGGCGTGAAACAAGTTCTTGAGATCTTCGTGAATTAGAGTGTGACGGCGAATTCGCTCATCGAAATCGGCTAGCTCCGAAGGAGTTGGAAGGTTGCCGTAAATCAGAAGGTAGGCGGTGTCAAGGAAGGTTTTGCTACTTGCAAGTTCCTCAATCGGGTACCCGCGGTAGCGAAGGATACCCTTCTCGCCGTCGATAAAAGTAATTGCCGAGCGAGTTGAGGCGGTGTTTACAAAACCCTGATCGTAAGCATTCAATCCGGTTGACGAATGGAGTTTAGAAAAGTCGATTGCATCGGCACCATCGATAGACGAAACGATCGGGAACTCGGCCGAGCCTCCCGGATAGTTGAGCGTGACTTTTTCGTCTGACAACTTAATCTCCCTGATTTTTCTACTGGGTAAAGCCTATGGCATTGCGAAGACGCAAAGCACCTTCGGCGATATCAGAATCGGTTGCGGTAATGGAAAAGCGAACGAACTTACTTCGACTCCCAACATAGAACTCGCCAGGCACCACGACGATGCCAAGTTCGGCCATGCGAGCTACCGTTGTCCAGCAATCTTCCTCAAGGGTTGCCCATAGATACAACCCAGCCTCACTGTCGGCAACCTTGAAGCCGTAATCACGGATAGCGTTTAGCAAAAGTTCTCTACGAGCTCGGTAGCGAGACTTTTGCTCTGCCACGTGAGCCTCATCACCCAACGCCGCAATCATCGCCTTCTGAGCCGGTTCGGGTGTATTCAACCCAGCGTGCATTCGCAGGTTGACCAAGCCCCGAATCAGGTCGGAACTGCCGGCTGCAAACGCGGCTCGGTAACCGGCCATGTTGCTTTGCTTGGACAGCGAATAGACGGCCAAAACTCCGTCGGTCGAAGAGCCGCAAACTTCTGGATCGAGGATGCACGGGGTAGTTTTGCCATCCCATTCACCCCAACCCAGTTCCGCATAGCATTCATCCGAGGCAACCAACGCCCCTAGTTCACGCCCACGCTCAACCGCAGCGCGCATCTGCTCTTTTGAGAGCACTCGCCCATCCGGGTTTCCGGGCGAATTCAACCAAATTAATTTGGTATTTGCAGGCCACTTGGAGGGGTCGTCCTCCGAAATTATTTCCGCTCCGCAGAGGGCCGCACCGACCACATATGCCGTGTAGGCAACGGTTGGTTGAACCACGACGTCGCCAGGACCCAATCCCATCAGGAGCGGCAACCAGCTAATTAGTTCCTTGGAGCCGATGGTCGGCATGACCTGATCGATTTCGAGCCCGACTACTCCCCTGCGCCTAGCGAACCATTCCACGACGGCTGCCCGGAATTCCGGTGAGCCAGCTGTAGATGGATAGCCAGGCGAGTTGGAGGCCGCGTCGAGAGCGTCTTGAATAACTTGCGGAGTTGGGTCGATTGGCGAACCAACCGAAAGATCTACTTTGCCACCCGGATGCCCGGCCGCTTTAGCCGCGAAGGGCTTTAAGCTTTCCCAGGGATACTCCGGAAGGCGGTTGAACACGGCTTTCGCTAAGCCTGCGGAGGTAGCGCGGTTATTACTGCGTGGTCGCCCTTCACCGCGCCGGTTTTGGCGGCTCCACCAGGTGAACCTAGTTCGTTGAAGAATTCAACGTTTGCCTTGTAATACTCAGACCACTGCGATGGCAGGTCGTCCTCGTAGTAAATCGCTTCGACGGGGCAAACTGGCTCGCAGGCACCGCAGTCAACACATTCATCCGGGTGGATATAGAGCATGCGGTCACCCTCGTAAATGCAGTCGACTGGACATTCCTCGATGCAGGCTTTGTCCTTCACATCCACACATGGCAGAGCGATAACGTAGGTCACTGTTTCTCCTTTGGGCTTTACCTAATTTTAACGGTGGCCAGACGCATTCTTGCGCCAAACACCAGGACGAATTCTCGGAAACAAAATTACAAGGGCACAGGCTATAACCGAGCCGTATGCCCACCAGGTTCCGACCTCATTGTTCAGGATCGCTATTGAACCGCCAGGCTGCTGCTGTGACAGCCAGAAAACCGTTCCCCAGAGAGTTAGAGTCATCAGGTAAAGCGCGCCTCGAGAGTTTCTGAGCAAACGCAGAGCAAGCGCTAGACCGAATGTTGCGGCCAAAGCAAACCAAAGTCCGATCGGCCAGTTCTCCGCGTTTGACGCACGAATGCTGTGAACCATGGTTCCGCCAAAGCCAACGGCGACGCCGAGTGGCAGCGACCAAATTGCAATTAGTGCCGGCTTCAACCAGCGAAGCGGGCGAATTGATGCTTTACGCAAACGTTCAGGCTCCTCGTAACGAATCTCTTTGTCTGGAGAAATTGAGAAAGTCTCGGCATTTACCGACACTTGACTGGCGTGAGCCGAAAGAGCTTCCTTCTTCACTAGAGCAGTTTTGGCGTTACCAATCTCAACATCGAAGCGCTGACCCTGTTCGACTATTGTCCAGAACTGGGGAGCCTTTCGGCCGTTCTCCTTAGCAACACGGCGGAGCGCCATGGCAGTTCCCTCGTGAGCCATCTTGTGATCTGGGTGACCAAAGCCGCCCTTGCGGTTGTAGGTGACCACGGTATCTGGCTTGAATTCTTTGATCACCGAGTAGATGTCGTCGGCAACGACGGCCACGTTTACGGCCGAGAGAGACATTTCATCCAAGTTCTTAACCTTGGCTGGTCGCCCGGTGGCGGTCAATCTAAAGCCTGAGTCTAGATAAGCTCTGGTTCCCGCAAAGGCATGCTCCTTGACACCTAAAGCGGCCAGAGCATTCTTAAGTTCGTTGGTGCGGAAAGCTCCCATGGAGGGCAGGTTCCCCTGCAACGACTTCAGTTCTTCCAACTTCATGCGACCGCGTTCCCCACGGGTAAGAGTTAGAACCATTACCTCAGCCTTGGAAGCAACAGCACTAGCTATCACGTGCCCGGTGAACAGACTTTCGTCGTCTGGATGCGCGTGCACCACCAGAAGTCGTTTTGGATTGAATGTCGCCTTAGCCATAACTACAACCTTAGCGAAGAGAGAACTTATGGATTAGACCTTTGAAGCGTTCTTTCGCGCTGATACCGCACGAGCGCGAACGTTCGGGTCGAGTTCCAACTTTCGGATGCGAACTGCTTCAGGGGTAACCTCAACACACTCATCTTCACGAGCGAACTCCAGGCACTCTTCGAGGCTTAGCTTCTTTGGTGGGGTTAGCGACTGGAATTCATCGGACGAAGATGCTCGCATGTTGGTGAGCTTCTTTTCCTTGGTGATGTTAACTTCCATGTCGTCGGCACGTGAGTTCTCTCCCACAACCATGCCGCCGTAAACCTCGGTGGTTGGCTCGACGAAGAACGAGCCGCGCTCCTGGAGTGCGATCATGGCGAATGGGGTTGCAACACCGGCGCGGTCGGCAACCATCGAACCGTTCTGACGGGTGACGATTTCACCGGCCCATGGCTCGTAGCCTGCCGAGATGGCGTTGGCGATGCCGGTTCCCTTGGTGGTGGTGAGGAACTCGGTGCGGAAACCGATTAGACCGCGTGAAGGTACTAGGAACTCCATTCGGGTCCAGCCAGCTGCGTTGCTCTGCATGTTCTTCATGCGGCCCTTGCGAGCGGCCATAAGTTGTGTGATCGAACCTAAGAATTCTTCTGGCACGTCGATGGTGATGTCTTCAACTGGTTCGTGCAACTTGCCGTCGACGCGCTTGGTAACTACCTGAGGCTTACCAACGGTTAGCTCGTAACCTTCACGACGCATCTGCTCAACCAGGATGGCTAGAGCGAGCTCGCCACGACCCTGAACCTCCCAAGCGTCCGGACGCTCGGTTGGAAGCACGCGAATCGAAACGTTACCAATAAGTTCCTTGTCTAGGCGGTCTTTCACTAGACGTGCAGTGACCTTGGCGCCCTTGACGCGGCCGGCCATTGGGGAGGTGTTGATGCCGATAGTCATCGAGATGGCTGGGTCGTCAACGGTGATCATTGGAAGTGGACGAATGTCGTTCGGGTCGGCCAGAGTTTCACCAATGGTGATCTCGTCGATGCCGGCAACCGCAACGATGTCGCCAGGGTTGGCTTCTTCGGTTGGGAAACGCTCAAGCGCCTTGGTCTTAAGAAGTTCGGTGATCTTCACGGTCTGGGTGGTGCCGTCCTGGCGAACCCAGGCAACCTGCTGACCCTTACGAAGGGTTCCGTTGAAGATGCGAAGAAGGGCAAGGCGGCCAAGGAAAGGGCTTGCGTCCAAGTTGGTCACGTGAGCCTGAAGCGGCGCCTCGTCGTCGTAGACAGGAGCTGGGATGTGCTTCATGATTGCACCGAACAGCGGCTCAAGGTTTTCACCCTCGGGCATGCTTCCATCGGCAGGCTTTACCAGCGAGGCAATTCCAGCGCGGCCGGATGCGTAGATGATTGGCAACTCAAGGATGCCGTCGATGTCTAGGTCTGGAACGGTGTCGTGAAGGTCAGATGCAAGACCTAGAAGGAGGTCGTGAGTTTCTTCAACAACCTCGTCGATGCGAGCATCCGGACGGTCGGTCTTGTTGACCAGAAGAATTACTGGCAGCTTCGATTCAAGTGCCTTGCGAAGTACGAAACGGGTCTGCGGAAGCGGACCTTCCGAGGCGTCGACTAGAAGAACAACGCCGTCCACCATGGAAAGACCGCGCTCAACTTCGCCACCGAAGTCGGCGTGACCAGGGGTGTCGATAACGTTGATGGTGATTTCTCGGCCCCCGGAGTGCTCACCCTTGTAGGCAATTGCGGTGTTCTTGGCGAGGATGGTGATTCCCTTTTCCTTTTCAAGGTCGCCGGAGTCCATAACGCGTTCGTTTACATCACCGTGGGTGGTGAACGATCCGGTTTGTCTGAGCATGGCATCGACCAAGGTGGTCTTGCCGTGGTCTACGTGAGCAACAATGGCTACGTTTCTTAATTCTTCGCGTTTGGCCTGAGCCATAGGGAACATCCTTGAGATTTGGGCGTGAAGAAACACGCTCATGAAAAGTCGGTTTTGACCAGTCTAACTTCTAAAACGGCTAATTGTCGGCTGAAACTTGCCAGGTCCAGTAACCCCAGGTGGAGTTGGTGGCGTGTGGGTCGGCCACAAGTCCCTTGATTCTTTGGTTGTAAATCAAAAGCGTTGGCATTTCATACATCGGCAAACCAACTCCCAGCTCGAAAAGCTTCTGGTCCAGGGTTTGTAGTTCGGCGTCAATGGTTTTGGCAGTTGCGCTGGTTACACCCTTGGTCAATTCTTCGAATTGTGCCTCTGGCATTTTGATTGGGCCGAAAAGTAGCTGCTGAACCGAGCCAACCCCGACTCCAATAAGCGGCTGAGCGCCAAGGTAGACCTCGTAAAGGTTCGACTTGTAGCGCGCGCTCGGATCTGCACTAGAAACGTTAGTGAGTCGGAATCCCGCTTCACTCGCGTGGTCGGAGAGCAGAGTCCACTCCGCAACTGCGGCCGGGTTGTCGGTGTCGAAAAGCACTCGCACTCGAGGCTTGTAATTGAGCTTGGCGGTCTTGATCAGTTCCCCAGCTTTTTCGGCATCCTGCAGGAGGAAGTTGGCGCTACCGTTCGAACCTGCCACGGCTAGGTAGTTCTTGGAAGTGCTCGAGTAAACAAACGAATCGGACTTCGTGATTACCTGAGTCATCGAAGCGAAGTCGTAGGCGCGAGTCTTAGGGACGATGTGCATGAAAGCCTGGCGCAATATTTTGGCGGTCGCCGGGTCTTTGTAAGTCGCATCTGCGAAAGCGCCCTGACTCAGATTTAGAACGAACTGTTGAGACATCGACGAAGTTGGCGCCAGCACTTTGAATTTCTCGGCGTCTAGGGTCTGGCTTTGGGTCACCAAATCAGACTGTGGTTCGTTGAGCGTGACCAGCGGAACGTAGATGTCGGCTTTTTCAATTGAAACGGCTTTCAAAGCGCTCGCGTTGTCGGCATAAAACTTGAAGTAAATCTTTTCGGCAACACCCGATTGGAATCCTTGGTAGTCGCGCAC
Organism: Micrococcales bacterium; assembly: GCA_041303805.1. GTDB lineage: Bacteria > Actinomycetota > Actinomycetes > Actinomycetales > Microbacteriaceae > Rhodoluna. The sequence goes on along the minus strand of JBFYOM010000013.1, from coordinate 3,931 downwards.
TGCTCTCAGCTCGATGTCTTCAGCGGATACGGCTGCAATCGAATAGGCACCGTTGGAAAGAAAGTGACTTATGTCGGCCGACGGTTCGAGGGCTTTGGTGTAAGCGTCTGCCAGTTTCTTCAAAAGCTCTGGCGATTTCCCGGTTAGACCGTTGATAACTTCGGCGCGAACCGTGGCCACGTTTCCAGTGATTCCCGCTGCCTTACCAACCACGTGTGCGGCTACCGAAACGTTCAGTGCGGTCTTCCAGTCGGCGATTGCTTTCGGGAATCGAATCGATAGAGAGTTCGTTCCGGCCTTTGGTAGACCGACGATTTCCGCAGTTGAAATGCTGGTGCCGAACCTCACCGAGTTAAAGTTTGCAGTTTTGGAGGCGATAACCGCGAGCGCAAGGTCGGTGGCGTCAACCGATGAGCCGTCACTCCACTTCGCGCCTTTATCCATGGTGTAGGTGAGAGTGAACTTGTCGTCTCTCGACACCTTGATGGTTCCGAAATTCTTATTGGCAACCAGGCTTCCGTCCTCGTCAACCTCGTAGAAGTTTTGGAGCGTGAGCACGCCTAGGTCACTAGCGATTTTGTTCTGGGAGGCTGAAACTACGTCACGGTTTAGTGTGGTGATCTGGCCAACCTGCGCTACGGATACCTGAGAGCCTGGGACGATTGAGCTGGCTGGTGCACAGGCGGTCAGAGAAACGGCGACCATTAGTAAACCGGTCACGAGCGAAATTAGACGTTTCAAGGTACTCCAAACTGAAAACTCTTCTCAAGGTTACCTTGCCTAACCTTAGGTTTGGCTGTTAGAGAATGGGTCTATGTGGGATTTGTTCGCGATCGGCTTTCTGGCTGGCCTCGCTCTTGCAATACCGGTTGGTCCTATGGCAATCATGCTGGTGAACACCACAATATCCAGAGGATTACGTCATGGAGTGGTTGGGGCACTCGGAATGGCTTCGGTCGATGGCGCTTACGCCTTAGCCGTTTTTGTGGTCGGCGGGATAATCGCCGCCGCTCTTTCGTCAATGAAACTTGTTTTGGCTCTAGTTGGCGCGGGAATCCTTTTGGTGCTAGGTCTTTCCACCGCGATCAAAAACCTACGCCTTCTCGGTAAAGCCGAATCCGCTACTTCTGAAGCGAAGGCCGATGGTTCCACTCTCAAGACCTACCTAACTTTTGTGCTCGCCACAGTAGTCAATCCGCCAACCGCTCTTTACTTCCTAGCGATTGCCCCAAACGTTGCAAATATGGGTTTCTCGCTTTCGGTCGAAACAGCCTTAATTTTTTCCCTGTCCGTGTTCGTGGGTTCTCTGATCTGGCAAGAGGGCTTGGTTTTTGCAGGCCTAGCGATCCGAGGGATTACCAGTAACCGCTTTAGACCTTGGTTTGGTCTGATCGGTGGAATTCTAATAATCGTCCTAGCAATCTCGATTGGATTGAACGCACTATGAACCTAAAGCGACGCATTGATCTGGAAATCCTCATAGTTTTCTCACTGAGTCTTGGTAAGTCGGCCGTTTACTCGGTGTTGGCAATTATTGAAGCTCTGACCGCCGATGTTGGAGTGGGCGGAACAACCACGACAATCAATCGCAGCCAGGCCGCTCAGGAATGGCTCGACTTCAGTTACCAACTGGCTGGAAACCTGTTCCGCTTTGCTCCCGTGGCATTGGTTCTATTCCTATTGGGTTCCAAGGCTTGGAGTCGAATCGGAATGGTTCGCGAAAACCTAGGACGCCAACTATGGGCTGGTTTTGCGTTGGCGGCCGCAATCGGCATACCAGGACTGGCGCTTTACCTGGGAGCCAGAGCGACCGGTTTAGCGTCAAAGGTTGTGGCAACAGACGTCACCGCCTACTGGTGGATAACGCCAATGCTGCTGCTGACCGCGGTTGGAGCGAGTGCGCTCGAAGAGGGCATAATGATCGGGTATCTGTTCACCCGACTCCGCGAGCGCGGCATGAACGATCACAAAATCATCTGGCTCAGCGCAGTCATTCGTGGCACCTATCACCTTTACCAGGGGTTTGGAGGCTTCGTAGGCAACATGGTGATGGGCCTCGTGTTCGGCTACATATTCAAGCGAACCGGAAAACTGGTACCACTGCTCTTCGCACACTTCTTGCTGGATGCAGTCATTTTCCTCGGCTATGCGTGGGCTGCCAACTGGTTGCCGTTAAACTAAGACCACTTAACTCTTGGTAGGGAAAGCCGGTGCGAATCCGGCGCTGACCCGCAACCGTAACTGATTTCAGAAGTCGGACTGCCTGCCTCGAGCCAGTACTCTCAACAAACCGTCGTGGACTGCGGTCGAAAGTCGAGTGTCGGTGCTTCAGGCGCTGCCCTCGTGCCTTCGTCGCGTCTGCGTACCCGAACGAACGGCCTTAAATGAAACTCCGGAACATCAGTTTCGCCGCAATCGCCCTTGCCGCAACACTTGGCCTTGCCGCTTGCTCACCCACGACGCCAATAACTGAACCTCAATCCTTTGAGGGAGCCTGCACCGAATCGAAACCGGGCGTGACCCTCACCGTTGATTATCTTGGTGCTGTTGAGGTGCGATGCGCGTCCAACTTCAATGGCAACGGCTGGGAGCTCTTTGGTGCGGCCGGTTTCGAAGTCTTGGGAACAAACAAATACCCAACCGCTTTCGCCTGCAAGATCAATGGCCAGCCGGCTGATGCCAAGTGCGATGACTCACCCGGTGCCTACTGGGGTTACTACCTCGCTACCGGTGATTCTTGGGATTATGCAACTACCGGTGCCTCGGATCAGGTTTCAAAGTGCGGCAGCTGGGAAGGCTGGGTATACATGGAGACCGAAGATACCGTTTCGTCTTTACCAACCCCCAAAACTTTTGTCTGCAGCTAGCTGACCGATGAGGACTTTCCGCTTCAAGGTTTTCAAACAGTATCTCTGGATGGCACTGTTTGTAGTCTTGGTGCGCTTGGCGTTCAATCTAGCTTTTGCTGATTTCAGTTTGGTTGTAGCTCAGAACGCGATTGTGGAGGGTGGAAAGCTGGCGCTCTGGGTCTTAGGTTTCGGACTATTCAATGCAGCAGTCGACATTCGGAAACTACTCAAACGCACACCGTCATTCCTGTCTGGCTTCACCACCGCCCTAACCATCTCGCTGAGTTTGGTTCCCGAGATGGCAAGCAACATATCACGAGTTCGCGAAGCTTCGAAATTGCGATCTTCAAGAAGCGGACGTCGATTAGTTCAATCGGTGATTGTGCCGGTGCTTTCAAATGCCGTTGACCAAGCCATCCAACTTGCCGAGTCGATGGAGCATCGAGGTTTTGGGCAAAAAACGAATACAAAGAATGAAGCAACTGAACTTCGTCTAGATAATTTTTCTTTCGGTTATTCAGAAGAACAAAAGATTTTCGATCAAGCCTCTTTCTCTCTCAATGCCGGGCAGTTTGCTCTGGTTAGTGGCGAAACTGGGAGCGGAAAGAGCACGCTACTTCGAATTCTTAAGGCCCACTATCCCGATGCCGCTCTCGTTGGTCAATTACCTAGAAAAGGATTTGTTTCCGATACGGTTCGCGATGAACTGGCCTTCGCGCTGGTTCAAAGGAAGCAAAACAAAGTTGATGTCACAAACAGAGTTTCCGCTATCGCCAACGAATTCGGCCTAATCGACTTTCTCGATCAAGACCCGCAGTTGCTTTCGGCTGGCTGGCAACAGCGGTTGGCAATTGCGGCGAGCATGATTTCAGGTGCCGATGTCTTGCTACTCGATGAACCGTTTTCTGCCCTAGACGAGAGGGCCACCCTGCAGGTGCTCGAGACTTTGGCACGGCTAAAGAAAAAGGGCACGACGATTGTGGTTGCCGAACATCGGATCAATACGGTGGCGCCTTTCGCGGACCAAACTTTCCGAGTTGAAAACCAAAAACTTATCTCTGGTTTACCAAAATCACAGGAGC
>JBFYOM010000012.1:0-20809 GCA_041303805.1 Micrococcales bacterium | reverse complement strand
AAATAATTCTCTGCGGTCGTGGTGTATTCCTCCGTCGATTGCATTTGAGCGACGGCATCAAATTGCAGATTGTAGGCTGGAGGGTATGAGCGAACGAATCTCGAAGAAAATTGCTGCCATTGCCGAATCTGCCACTTTGAAGGTGGATGCTAAGGCTAAGGCCTTGCAGGCGGCAGGACGTCCGGTTGTTTCTTACGCAGCGGGTGAGCCAGACTTCCCTACCCCAGCCCACATTGTTGAGGCTGCTGTGGTTGCGGTTCAAGACCCAAAGAACCACCGTTACACCCCGGCGATTGGTTTGCCGGAGCTTCGCGAGGCGATTGCTGCCAAGACTTTGAAAGACTCCGGAACTTCATACCCCGCTTCGCAGGTGATTGTTACCAACGGTGGCAAGCAGGCTGTTTATCAGGCGTTCCAGGTTTTGGTTGGCGAGGGTGATGAAGTCATTCTGCCTTCGCCTTACTGGACCACCTATCCTGAGGCGATTGCTTTGGCTGGCGGTGTGACCGTTGAGGTTTTTGCTGGTGCTGACCAGAACTACAAGGTGACGGTTGACCAGCTGGAGGCTGCTCGCACTTCCAAGACCAAGGTTTTGCTGTTCTGTTCTCCTTCTAACCCAACTGGCTCGGTTTATACGCGCGATGAGGTTGAGGCGATTGGTCGATGGGCTTTGGCTCACGGCATTTGGATCATCTCGGATGAGATTTACCAGAACCTGGTCTACGACGGAGTGAAGGCTTACTCGGTTACCGAGGTTGTTCCTGAACTAATCGACACCGCTATCTTGGTGAACGGAGTTGCTAAGAGCTACGCGATGACCGGTTGGCGTTTGGGATGGATGGTTGGCCCAGCCGACGCCATGAAGGCCGCTGCCAACCTGCAGTCTCACCTGACCTCAAACGTTTCGAACATCTCGCAGCGAGCTGCAATTGCTGCTCTGACCGGACCACAGGATGAGGTTTTGGCGATGCGTGAGGCGTTCGACCGTCGTCGTAAGTTGGCGGTTTCCGAGTTGAACAAAATTCCTGGTTGGGTTGCCCCTATGCCTGAAGGTGCTTTCTATGTTTACTCAGACGTTCGTGGTCTTTTGGGCCACGAATGGGGTGGCAAGATGATCAACACCTCGTTGGAACTTTGCGACTACATTTTGGACACCGCAGAGGTTGCTTTAGTTCCTGGTGAAGCGTTCGGGCCATCGGGTTATGTGCGGATGAGTTACGCGCTCGGAGATGCCGCCATTCTCGAAGGTATTCAGCGACTACAGAAGTTGTTTGGCTAAACAGAAAGCAAGGACTTCACCGACGCGTTGACGACGTCGTTCCAGTCTTTTGATTCGATGTGCTGTTTAGCACTTGCCACATCGTCGATTACGCGACCAAGAGTGTAGGCCTGCATGAAAACCGCGATGGTTTTAGCGTCGAATCGTTTGTTGACCCAACCCTTTTCCTGTCCTTCGCGAACAACATCGGCCATCGCCGCTGTTAGCCGGTCTTGCTCAATCTCCAATGCACGCAGCAGATTCGGGGAGTTCACACTTAGACCAATGACTCGAGCCCTCTCCAGGCGGAACTTGGAGCGATCGCGCCCCTGAGTCACCGTGGTGACCTCAATCATTTTTGCCACAAGCTCCTCAGCGTTTTTTGCGCCGCTAACTGCTTCTCCAACGAGTTCAATAGACGCGTCGACGCTCGCAGCAAATCGGGCAATTAGAGCAGCCTCGGTTAGTTCTTCGAAGTTTTCAAAGTGGTGATAGAGCGAACCCTTGGAGATGTTCGACTCGCTAAGGATGTCGTCAACCTGGATGTCGTGAAGCGGACGGTCGTTGAGCAACTCAACCATGGTCTGGATGAGACGTTCTTTAGTTGGGTGAATGCTTCTAGCCAAATCAAAATCCGATCAAATTGGGTTCTGGTATCAAGTTAACACCGAAACGGTTGGAGACGCTCGTTTGTATGAATCTGGCGAGCTCCAAGACTTGTTCGGCGGTTGCTCCGCCGCGGTTGGTGATGGCGAGTGAATGCTTGGTGGAGGTGCCGGCCATCGATTGCCCGAGCGAGAAACCTTTGCCTATGTGTGAGTGTTCAATCAGCCAAGCCGCGCTGAGCTTTAGGTAGTCCTCGTTCTCAACTTCCCAGCGGGGAGCTTCCCCAGGAAGTTCTGCTACAAATGCTCTGGGCACAATCGGGTTGGTGAAAAATGAGCCACACGACCAGGTGTCGTGGTCTGGCTCGTTTAGAACCATTCCCTTTTGGTGGCGGAGGCTCAGCACGCGCTTTCTAACCTCAAGCGGGGTTTCGTCGGCCGAGCCGAGTGCTTCGATGAGCCTCGCGGTTTTTGGAGTGTGTGTGCTTTTCACTAGGCGGAATTCCACCCAAATGATTGCGCCCAACCTACCCTGCTTGAAAATGCTGTCGCGGTAGCCGAAGTTCATGGCGGCGTTTTCGATCAGCTGGGTTTCATGGGTTTCGTAATCGAGGAACTCGAGCCTGCTAATTACTTCCGAAACCTCTTGACCGTAGGCGCCAATGTTTTGAACTGGTGCCGCCCCAACAGTACCTGGGATGCCACTCATCGCTTCAATTCCGGAAAGCCCGGCAGCCACGGTGTGCGCCACAAATTCGTCCCAGTTTTCACCGGCGGCCACGCGAATAATTGCGCCCGTCGGGGTTTCATCGATTTGAATTCCGCGGTTTTCGACTTTGATGACGTTGAGAAGCGGGAGTTGGTCCGCTGCCACAATGTTGCTGCCTCCGCCGAGCAGTAGCCAGTCTTCACCGGTGCCCCAAACTCTAAGGCACTCCTGAACTAACTCCTCGTTGGTTTGAGGTTTCACCAAACTAGCCGGATGGCCTCCGACGCGCATGGTGGTTAGTTCGCTGAGCGGCTGCATGGCTTAGAGGCGAACCCTAGCCTGAGCCTTGCCGAGCACTGAGGTTTCGTTGTAAACCACGCTTAGGTCGATGCGGACCTCGTTATTGGCTTCGTCGATCTCACCGATTTTCCCGGTGACCACCACGACGGCTCCCGCTCGGGCGTCCACGAAAACAGGCTTGGTGAAACGAACGCCGTAGTCGACTACCTTGCCGGCATCGCCCACCCATTCGGCTGCAACCTGAACGGCAACCCCCATGGTCAGCATTCCGTGAGCGAGCACGCCGTCGAGGCCAACCGCTTTCGCAAAGTCGTCGCGGTAGTGAATTGGGTTGAAATCGCCAGATGCTCCGGCATAGCGAACCAGAGAGTCTCGGGTGAGTAAGAACTCTTTGCTGCCGATTTCGTGACCGACTTCTAGGCTGGCTAGATTGATGTGAGTCATTCGGCACCCCTAACGACCAGCGTTGAGATTGCGGTGCAAACTAACTTCTTAGCGGTGTCGAAGATCTCGGTTTCGAACGTAACCATCGAGTGGCCTCCAAGTGATTTAACGCTGGCAACTTTTAGAGTGCTGGTCAGCTCGTCACCGGCTTCGATTGGACGAACGTGCACAAAGCGCTGGTCACCGTGAACCACGCGGCTGAAGTCGATGTCGGCTTCTGGATCGGAGAGCACGGTAGAGAGCGAACGCTCCTGAATAACCACAGCAAACGTTGGAGGGGCAACCAAGTCTTGGTAGCCGGCTGCTTGAGCAGCGAACACGTCCAGGTTCACAGGATTGGTCGACATAACCGCGTGGGCGAACTCGCGGATTTTTTCCCGACCCACCAGATAAGGCGTGGTTTCGGGATACTTCTTGCCCTCAACGTTTGGATTTACCACAAGGTCAAGATTACTTGGGGTTTTTGGATTGGGGTAGGCAAGTGCTGGTAGCTGAGGCGGGACTCGAACCCGCGACCCCACGATTATGAGTCGTGTGCTCTAACCACCTGAGCTACCCAGCCGCAGAGCCCCGAGACAGGATTGAACTGTCGACCCCTTCCTTACCATGGAAGTGCTCTACCACTGAGCTATCGGGGCGGCTTGTGCAATAAGGCTTTACGCTTTCGGCACTTGAAGAGATTATCACTAAGTTTGTATGTATGGCAAACGACGAAATCATCTTCAAAACCAAGGCCGATGCAGAGTGGTGGCGCTCTGCAGTCATCTACCAGATCTACCCTCGCTCATTTGCTGACGGCAACGGGGACGGCATCGGCGACCTTCGCGGTGTTCAATCTCGGCTCGATTCGCTAGTCGAATTGGGCATCGACGCAATTTGGTTTTCGCCGTTCATGTTGAGCCCGCAGAAGGATGCCGGCTACGACATCACCGACTACTGCCAGATTGATCCGCTGTTTGGAACCATGGACGATTTCGACGCACTTCTGGCCGAGGCAACGGCGAAGGGCATTCGAATCATAGTCGACATGGTGCCGAACCACTCTTCAGATCAGAACCCACTTTTCCAGGCTGCCCTCAAGGCCGGCCCTGGGTCACCGGAACGAGACATGTACATCTTCCGTGATGGCAAGGGTTGGTTCGGTGGCAAGGAACCAAACAACTGGCCAGCCGTTTTCGGCGGCAGCACCTGGACCCGCATTCGTGAAGCGAATGGCAAGAAGGGCCAGTGGTACCTTCACATCTTCGACGTCAGCCAACCGGACTTCAACTGGGATAACCCAAAGGTCATGGACTACTTTGAAGGAATCTTCCGTTTCTGGCTAGACAAGGGTGTGGCCGGTTTCCGCATCGATGTTGCGCACGGAATGATAAAACGTGCTGGCCTGCCAGACACCGAAGACTTCTCCACCGAAATGGGCGGCTCAAAAGGTGAAGAGAACCTCACCATCGAACAGCTCGAACGCAAGAACCCCTACTGGGGTCAGCCAGCGGTTCACGAGATCAACAAAAAGTTCCGCAAAATCATCGACAGCTACGACGATCGCATCATGGCCGGCGAAGCTTGGATTCCTCCGCTCAAGCGCATGGCCGAATGGGTTCGTCCTGGTGAATATCACCAAGCCTTCAACTTCGATTACATGTTTGCCGCATGGACTAAAGAGGGTCAGCGCAGGTCAATCGAAGAATCTCTGAAAGAGTTTGGCTCGGTTGGAGCACCAAGCACCTGGGTGCTTTCGAACCACGACGTAATTCGGCACGCCACTCGCCTTGCCTACAACGACGGCGAACTGCCTCCGCAGGGCGACGGTATTGGCGCCGACTTCCCGCAGCCGGATGAAGCGCTGGGTCTTCGCAGGGCTCGTGCCGCGAGCGCGTTCATGCTCGGCCTTCCTGGAGGCGCCTACATCTACCAGGGCGAAGAATTGGGTCTTCCAGAACACTCAACCCTTGATGGCAAGTATCGCCAAGACCCAACCTGGTTCCGCACCAAGGGCAAACGTGTTGGTCGTGATGGTTGCCGTGTTCCATTGCCTTGGGAAGCTGGAGTGAACGACTCCAACGGTTTCAGCGCTAATGGCGAAAGCTGGTTGCCGCAACCGGAAGCCTTCCGTCGCCTGGCTCGAAACGCTCAGAGCGGAGTTGCCGGCTCAACGCTTGAGCTCTACAAGCGAGCCCTCAAGGTTCGTAAAGAGTTGGGGCTTGGAGCTGGAGACTTCCGCTGGGCTCCCGAGTTCCAAGCGTCCGATTCCCTGGCCTTTGTGAACAGAGGCGTTGCAGTAATCGCAAACTTCGGAAACGACCCAGTAGTTCTTCCTAAGGGAGAGGTTCTGGTAACCAGCCAGACCGACCTCACCTCAGACGGCTACCTAGAAACCGATCAAACCGCCTGGGTTCGCCTCGCTTGAACACTTTGGGTTCGTGAACAATTCGAATCCCTTAATGCACAGAACCCCGGACGAATCCGAGGCTCTGCCTTTGCGGTTACCCGCTCAGAAACTTGATTACTGCTTGAACTATTGGATTTCCTAGAAAATCCAGAACAACTTTCATCAAGCTTGCTGGGATGCAATGCCTACGCATCACACCTCCCCTCAGTACGGCGTACTGAACGGACTGCCCTCCCAACAAACAGTTGATTGGAAACCAACTGAGTGTTATCGTTTCCAGTAACGTGCTGTTACTGGATTAGACAACTAATCAAGAGGTCGCCGTTATGGAGGCCAAGCATCAAGACCCGCGCAAACGGGTCTTTTTGCTTTAACAGCCCTGCCCGCGCAGCCAGCAGGGATTACACAAGTCTGTAATCGTTTTTGGGCACGGTTGAGTTATCCACAAAAGTCAATGTGCATTAGCCTTGCGGTTATGAGTAAGAAAATCTATGACACCGATCAGCAAATCTCCAGACTCCGCAACTACAACATTGTTGCCGGAATTCTGCACCTGATTCAGGCGACCACCTTCGGATGGTTCTTGCTTCAGCTCGAAAACCAGGTCTTGTTCCCTGTGAAAATCGAGTACATGACAGGCCCTCCTGGATCTCCCCTTCCAGCCGAATCGGTAACCCTGTTCGAGATTAATCTCGGCTTCGGTGTGGTTGCCTTCCTTGCGATGTCGGCGTTCTTCCACTTCCTAATTTCATCGCCTTGGTTCTACCCTCGGTACGCCAACGGCTTGAAACAGAACCACAACTACTTCCGTTGGGTTGAATACTCACTCAGCTCTTCAGTAATGATTTGGTTGATTGCTCAGTTGACTGGCGTAAATGACGCAGCCGGACTGATTGGAATATTCGCCATCAATGCGTCCATGATCATGTTTGGTGCAATGCAGGAGAAGTACGAGAAGCCAGGTAATGGCAAGTTCCTGCCTTTCGTATTCGGCTCAATGACCGGAATCGTGCCATGGATCGTCATCGGTCTTTACACGCTTCAGCCAGGCAGCACTAACGCTGCCGAAGTTCCTGGTTTCGTCATCGGAATCATCATCTCGCTGTTCGTGTTCTTCAACACCTTCGCAATCAACCAGGCACTTCAGTACCACCAGGTTGGCAAGTGGAAGAGTTACCTGCAGGGTGAGCGCACCTACATCACTCTTAGCTTGGTAGCCAAGTCGTTACTCGCTTGGCAGGTATTTTCTGGTGCAATCATCCCGGTTCTAACCGGCACCAACTAGTTACTGTAAAAAGGAAAGCCCCCGTCGAATTGACGGGGGCTTTCCTTTTGACTACCTGGCTGGCTTGCGTGGCCACCAGAACTTTTCGCCGGCGATGAACGCTAGCGCGGGAACGATGACGGTACGAACCAGCAAGGTGTCTAGAAGAACACCAATACCTACGATGACACCGATTTGGGTCAATGCGATAAGCGGAAGAACTCCGAGAACTGCGAACACTGCGGCAAGCAGAATACCCGCGCTGGTGATCACACCACCGGTTGAACTTAGCGCCTTGATCATGCCCTGTTTGAGACCTAGCTTTCCGCTCTCTTCCTGAGCTCTGGTTACGAGGAAGATGTTGAAGTCAACACCGAGCGCTACCAGGAATAGGAATGAGTAGAGGAACACCGACAGGTCAAGCGCTGGGAAGCCCAGGAACTGGGTAAACACCAACCAGCCGGCACCAATCGATGCAAAGAACGATGCAACCACAGTTAGCAGTAGCAAGATTGGGGCAACGATCGATCTGAGGAGAAGTACCAGAACCATGAATACCAAAATCAGAATCAGTGGAATGATGAGTCCCTGGTCAACCGCATAGGCGTTCTTGACGTCAAGCGATTGAGCATCCTGTCCACCAACTAGGGTTCCATCGATGTCGGCCACCGCTTCGCGAATTGCAGTAATTGCGGTGTACGCCTCGTCCGAGCGAGAGGTTCCTTCAAGCACTACATCGATCTTGGTGATGGTTCCATCCGAGATGACGTCGCCAGATTGTTCCTTGGCAACGGTCACTTCGTCAACCCCGTCGATGCCCTTGATGGCCTCAACAACCTTGTCGACATTTGCATTCTTTGCGACCACAACCGTTGGGCTGGTCTGGCCACCTGGGAAGGATTCGTCTAACAGTTCTAGACCGATAACAGCCTCAGGCTTAACCGTGAACTGCTCTGTTGCAGCAAGACCAATCTTGACTCCGGTAGCGCCCGAGGCAAGGCCGGCCAAGATCGCGAAACCGGCAATGGCAACCACAACCGGCTTCTTGGCAACGCCACGACCGAGCTTGGCCCAAAGGCCGTTGTCGGTCTTGTTGACTCCGCCAAGCTTTGGCGCAACTGGCCAGAAGATCCAACGACCGAAGATGACCAGAGCGGCTGGCAGCACGAAGAGCGCGCTAATCATTGCAACCACGATTCCAACTGCGCTGGCGATACCGAGTGAACGGGTTCCCTCTAGAGTCGCGAGGATTAAAGTCAGTAGAGCTAGAACCACAGTTGAGCCGGAAGCAAAAACAGCCGGAGCCGCTTCGCGCCAAGCCTTCACCATTGCATCACGACGGTTTTCATGAACCAGCAGCTCTTCACGGTAGCGAGAAATAATCAATAGGGCGTAGTTGGTACCAGCACCAAAGACCAGTACCGAGAGAATACCGACCACTGATCCATCGAGAGTGATGTCTAGCAACTTGGCAACCTGACCCGCAAGAATCGAAGCCATGCGGTCGGCGGTTCCGATTACTAGAAGTGGAATTAGCCAAAGAATTGGGCTGCGGTAGGTGATGAGTAGTAGTGCGATAACCACAAGTGCAGTAACGCCTAGAAGCACAAAGTTAGCTCCCGCGAAAACACCCGCGATGTCTGCCTGGAAACCTTCAGCGCCGGTCAACTTGGCAATCAATCCAGAGGGAAGTTCATCGTTCATGACTTCGCGCATTTCCTTGACGCGCTCGGTGATAACTTCGGTGGCGTCGCTCTTGGTCAATGGAATTGTTACCACAGCAGCGGAACCATCTTCCGAGAAGACAGCTGGAGGAACGAACTTCTCGCCTTCAATCTCCACAGAGCTGAACTCAACAAACTTTTCGTTCACACCGTTCGCGTAGGCAACTTCCTGGCTGGCGATGAAGTCAGCACAACCAAATGACGGAATGAATGGCGGACAGACAACCGGCACCTCTTCACCGCGAAGGAAAGTTAGTTGCTCTTCGGTAAGTTTCGATCCGTCTTCAGTGCGGTAGACAATCACTGCAGCCGTTACGTCCTGGCCAGGGAGATCTTTGAGAGCTTCATCAACCAGAACGGTCTGGTTGTCTTTCGGTAGACCAATGCCAGGTGAAACTGATTCTTCTGCGATGGTCAAAGGACCAAAGGCAAGTGCGGCGAAAATCAACGCCAGCAGCATGGTGACCGGAGCAGTCTTTCGTCCGGTGATAAATCTGGCAATACTCTTCATTAGGGCCCCTAAATCTTGGCTTGATGCACAACTTACAAACTAAACCATAGTTTCGGGTTTGGCATTCCTAATTTCGGTCTACTTCTTGAAGAGTCCCAGCAGGTCTGAAACGCTAGCCATCTCATTTAGCGGGTGACGCATTGGAACGTCGGCGTGTACCTCATAGTGATTGTTTCGACCCACGCGTGATTTCGCAACATAACCCGTGTCAACTAGGTCACTTAGGATTCCGGCGATTGCCCTTGATGTGATTCCAACCTGGGCCGCCAACTCGTCAATGGTTAGATCTGGATTCTGAGCAAGCGCAACCAACACGTGTCCGTGGTGGGTTAGGAACGTCCAGTTAGCCATTACTTGATTTTAGTCTTGGCAGACTTCTTCTTCGGCTTGGCCAAGTCTTTAGTTACCTGGAAGCTGGCGAAGATGGAGCCGGCCAGGATCAGAACAATTACGAGTAGCGAAATCGTCGTAGGAATCTTCACGATGTCGTGAAGACCCATCTTGAGACCCACCCAGATCAGCACTAGCGCCAATCCGAACTTCAGGTAGACGAATCGGTGCATGATGTCTGCTAGCAAGAAGTACATGGCTCTAAGGCCGAGGATAGCGAATGCGTTCGCGGTGAAGACCAGGAACGGCTCTGAAGTCACAGCAAAAATAGCCGGGATGGAGTCGACCGCAAAGATGATGTCGGTGAATTCAATCAGCACTAACACCATAAACAGTGGGGTCGCGAGGAGAATGCCCTTCTGTCGAATGAAAAGTTTCTGGCCGTGGTATTCGGGGGTTGATGGAACAGCCTTGGAGAACCACTTGTAGAACTTCGAGTCGGCTGGAGATTCGTGGTCATCAGCTTTGCGAAGCATCTGAACACCGGTGAAGATGAGGAACGCAGCGAATAGGTAAAGAACCCAGGCGAAGGAGTCAATAATTGCGGCACCGGCGGCGATAAAGATACCGCGGAAGACCAGCGCTCCGAGAACCCCTAGGAAAAGAACTCGGTGCTGGTACTTCTTTGGTACTGCGAATGAAGAGAAAATAATCGCCCAGATGAAAACGTTGTCGACCGCAAGTGACTTCTCGATTAGGAAGCCAGCGTAGTACTGCTGACCAAACTCGCCTCCGAAGTGCCACCAAATTAGCCCACCGAATGCGATACCGAGAGTCACCCAGAAAAGCGACCAGTAGGCGGCTTCCTTAACAGAGATCTCATGAGCTTTACGGTGAGCAAAAAGGTCGATTGCAAGCATGACGAGAATCAGCCCAAGTACCGAAAACCACATCCAGAGTTCTACGTTCAAAACATTTACCGTTCTTTACAGGAAGAATAACTACTGAATATTATTTCCTGTATTATTCTTCTTGTCAAGCGAGAGGGAGTCATGTCGGAAACTTTAGACTTCGCAATCTCAAATTTGACTTCGGCGCCGGTATTGGCTTTCATCATGGGCCTGATTGTCGTTGCAATCAGAAGCCCGCTTACAGTGCCCCCACAAATCTTTGAGTTTCTTTCTATTTATCTGCTTCTCGCAATTGGCATCAAAGGCGGGGTATCACTCACCGAGGCGCCAGTTGAAGAATTGTGGCTGCCCATTTTGGCATCGGTTGCAGTCGGAATCATGATCCCAAGCTTGGTGTTCGTTACTCTCGGGCTAACCACAAAGCTACACCGCGTCAACCGAGGTGCAATTGCGGCGACCTACGGCTCTACATCCCTGGTGACATTCACGGCAGGTATGGTCTTCATCGAAAACTCGGGGCTTGCAGTTGAAGGGTTTCTTCCCGCACTCCTGGCAATTATGGAGGTGCCAGGAATCATCCTTGGAATCGTCCTAGCTAAATCACATGGGTCTGGTGGTTCGATGAAGCCTCTATTGCACGAGGTGTTCACAGGAAAATCGGTGGCGCTCTTGATTGGTGGAATCGTGATTGGCTTGGTCACGGGTGCCTCCGGCTACGAAAAGATTGAGCCTTTCTTCGGGGCGATTTTTGGCGGAATGCTGACTGTATTCCTGCTGCAGTTAGGTGTTCAGGCTGGAGAAAGTGTCCGCGAACTCAAACGCACCGGGCTCGGTGTCATCGCCTTCGCTGCAATCTTCCCGCTGGTCGTAGGCCCACTCGGAGTCTTCTTCGGTCATGCAATTGGTCTGGGCCAAGGAGGGTCAGTGGCTTTTGGACTACTCTGCGGAAGCGCCTCATACATCGCCGCTCCAGCGGCCATCAAACTATCTCTACCCGATGCCAAACCCGCAGTGTTCGTAACTCCCAGCTTGGGGATCACTTTTCCGATAAACCTGTTCATCGGCATTCCCCTGTTGGCCTGGTTGGCGGAGATCCTTAACTAGGGCTGTTTGAAGTTCCGGTTGATGCATGAGCAGCAGCGATTGCTCGCCTTCCAGCAGGAAGCAGCACCGCCACAGTGGCAATCAAAACCGTGGCAGCACCCGTGATAATCAATAGCAGTTCAACCGAAACCACGTCTGCAAGCGGGCCGAGAATTGCCATGCCTAGTGGCATAGCCAACGACATCACAATTCCAACAAAACCGAAAACTCGGCCCTGACGTTCGGGTTCAACCGTTTCCTGTAATAACGTGAAAGCCGATGTTGAGAACGCTGGCACCACTAGGCCGATGATGAAAAACAATCCGTAGAAAACGAACAAGTTAGTTGTAAAGCCCATACCAACGGCCAAAAGTCCGAACAGGATTGAGGTTCCCACGATTGCGTTCAGGCGATCGAGTTTGGAGCCAACGACTGCCATGAAGATTCCACCACCGACCATTCCAACACCGAACGCGATTTCAAGCACCGTGAGCATCCACACTTCCGTACCGAAATTACGCACAACCATCAGAGGGGAAAGGTTAGAAGGGGCCACAATGAGGAAGAACACAATGGCGAAAATGGCCATAACCCAGCGAACCAAGTCGTTGTTGAAAATGTAGCTGATGCCGTCTTTCAGATCAGCGAAGTACGAGGGCTTTTCTTCGCTGATTGCGCGCTCGAGGCTGGGAACAGAAACCATGAACAGAAGCCCGATTCCGATTACAGCTGTGATCACATCAATAAACAGAATTGCTTCTAGAGACATGTATTGGTAAACGGCAGCAGCGACTACCGGGGCTAGCAGCCCAAGCGAAGACTGGATACTGCTGTTGATTCCATTAACTCGCATCAATTGGTCGGTCGGAACGATTTGGGGCAAGAGAGCCGAAACAGCCGGCATTTGGAAGCCGGCACCAACCGAGCGCACTGCCATCACCAAAAAGATTAGCCACATATCGGTTACCCCCGAAAGCATTAGCAGAGCCAACCCCAAGGTGGCTAAAGCAATTGAGGCGTCCGAAATAAGAATCATGGTTTTTCGGTTCACCCGGTCTGCCCAAACGCCGGCAAAAACCGAAACGATGGCTTGCGGTAGAAAGCCGAACACTGCCGCAAGGGCCAAAACTACGCCAGACTTCGTGGTCAACGTTAGGTGCCACATGATTGCGTACTGAACAAGGAATGAGCCGAAAGTTGTTACGGTTTGACCCACCAGGAAAAGAGAAACCTTTTTCTTCCAGCCAGCGACAATAGTCTGGTCTGGCTTTGCCTCTGTCATCGAATCTCCTGTAAGTCTTTGGAAAAAGAAAACCCCAGCCGTGGAGGGCTGAGGCTTTCGTGGCTAGTGAGGGATTCGAACCCCCGAAGGCTGAGCCGGCTGATTTACAGTCAGATCCCTTTGGCCGCTTGGGTAACTAGCCTCGTTGGTTTGCTTGGCAACAAACAACCTTTCAAGAATAACTTATCTTCGTGGGCTAAAATCACACTCATGGCAGATTCCTCATTCGACATCGTTTCCAAAGTAGACAAAATGGAAGCCGACAACGCGCTCAACCAAGCAATCAAAGAGGTTGAACAGCGTTACGACTTCAAAGGCGTGGGCGCCTCGATCGCCTGGAGCGGTGAGAAGATCCTCATGAAGGCTTCTTCCGAAGAGCGCGTCAAGGCCGTCCTAGATGTTTTCCAGTCGAAGCTTGTGAAGCGTGGCATTTCGCTGAAGAGCTTCGTTGACGGCGACCCTTTCCCATCGGGCAAGGAATACCGCATCGAGGGAGAGCTAAAGAATGGCATCGACCAAGAGCAGGCCAAGAAAATTTCAAAAATCATTCGCGAAGAAGGCCCGAAAAGCGTGAAGTCGCAGATCCAAGGCGATGAAGTTCGCGTTCAGTCGAAAAGCCGCGATGACCTTCAGGAAGTTATGGCTCTGCTTCGCTCGAGCGATCTGGATATTGACATCCAGTTCACAAACTTCCGCTAAACCTTAACCACCGGGGTTGAACCGGTTGGTGGGTAATCCTCTAGATTTTGAATCTTGAGTTTTCCAACCTTTTTGCCAATCAGGCTCTGCATGTAGCCGGAGCCGAAGAAGGTCAGGATTGGGAATATCATCGCCAGAGCCAATCCAACTGCGTCGGCGAGAGTTCCCATAACTCCCTTGGCAACGATGAAGATAAGTGAGTTAGCCAGGCTCATACGTGCCAAAACCTGAGTGGTGGGAATTGCTCTGACATGTGCCGCAGCCGAGTAGAAGGCTGGGACCATGATTGACTCGCCTAGACCGGCGATGAAGAAGAAGAATGCCTGCACAGCTACTGCTAGCAGCTGGTTCACCGGCACAAGGAGAAGACCAAAAACTAAACCTAGGGTCATTGCGGCTCCACCGAAGTAGCCACCAAACATGGCCGCGCGGTTAATGCTCATTTTGCTGGAAATCCAGCCGACCGAGAATCTGCCAATAATCATTGCGATGGCGAAAGCCGTGAACGGAACCGCGATCAGGCTTGCCGATAGCCCCATAATGTTGGTGGAGTAAAGAGTCATCCAGTCACCCATGGCCAACTCCGGCCAGATTCCCATAAACAAACCGAGTGCAAGTAGCCAAACAATGCCTGGAGTCTTTAGCCAAGAAACTCGTTTTTCACCCTTGACCTTGCTCTGGGATTGAAGCTCTTCTTCTCTGGTCATGAGCTGGCTGTTGAGGATTAGATGGGTTACGAACCCAATCATGGCAATTAGCCCCATGTGCCATTCAATAGTCAAGAAGCTTGCCAAAAAGCCAGAGATCACGGCCGCCACGGCAATGCCGAGCGACCAGGCCCCGTGAATCGCGCCGAGCACCACTTTCTTTAACTGCTTCTGAACTAAAAGCGACTGCCCGTTGGCGCCAATGTTGTAAAGACTGAAGAATATTGCCTGAAGAAAAGTGACAATGAAATAGAGCCAGTAGTTTCCGATGAGGGGAATAAAACCCTGAATTGCGGTTGCCGCGAGGGTTCCGATTTGTGTGACTCGGGTGGTTCCGAATCGCACCACGAGCCGGTGAGTGAACAAGAGTGCCAGCATGCTTCCAACACCGCTGAAGCCGGTAATCGTTCCCCAAATCGCCAGGTTCTCAGAGAGTCCGATGTTTTCGATAATTTCCGGAATGCGAATGATGATTGCAAACGTCACCAAAGCTTGGGTGAAGAAGGTCCCGACAAGTGCGTTTTTGATTCTGTTTGCGCGCTCAGGCGTCATTTTTACTGCCGTTGACATTAGTTCGAGCGATCCACCACGGCATTGGCAAAGGTTGTCAAAGCGTCCTTGATTGAGCCATTTGGAAGTGGATCGATTGCCGAGATTGCTTTTTGGGCCCAGCGTCTAGCGTCTTCTTCGGCGGCTTTGGCAGCGGGGTGGTTTCTCAGTTCAACGACAACTTCTGCTAGAACTGAATCGCTCGAGAGATCGCCGTCGATTCGTTGCAAGAGCGCTCGGGCATCTTCGTCGGTCTTCGCCATCTTTCGAAGAAGAAGTACGGGCAGAGTTGGCACCGCTGCTCTTAGGTCAGTCCCAGGAGTTTTACCGGATTCACCCTCTGGTGCAATATCCAAAACATCGTCGATTAACTGGAATGCAACTCCAACTGCTTCACCGAACTCAACCAGTGGTGCAACATAGGATTTGTCTCCGCCGGACGCCAGTAAACCCATCTCAGCCGAGGCGGAGATTAGCGAGCCGGTTTTATCGGCGAGAACCCGAATGTAGTGTTCGATTGGATCTTGGTTCTCATTTGGGCCAACCGTCTCGTGCATCTGACCGAGGCACAGACGCTCGAAAGTGCTCGACTGTAGGCGGATGATTTCATCGCCCAAATAGGCCGCAACCTGAGATGCCCGAGCAAATAGCAAGTCCCCGGTGAGAATTGCCAAACTGTTGCCCCAGATTTTGTGGGCGGTTGGAACACCACGACGAGTAGGAGCTTCATCCATGACGTCGTCGTGGTACAGGGTAGCCAAGTGGGTTATTTCCGCAACAACAGCCGAGTCAATTACTTCGGATTTTTCTGGGTCGCCCAGTTGAGCCGCAAGCAACACTAAAACCGGGCGAATCCGCTTACCACCAGCGTCAACTAGATGGCGAGCGGCGTCTTTTGCAACCGGGTCAGTGTGAGTTGTGGCTTCGATCAAGCGAGCTTCAACGCGCTCTAAACCAGCTTCAAGTTTTTTGAGAAGCTCCTGGTCTCTGACCATTCGAAACTGCTTTGGCAGCGTGTTCTTCATCTTTACTTGACCTCTACTTTGAAACCTGTGTGAATTGCCACAACTCCGAAATTAAGGTTGCGGTAGCTGACGTTTTCGAATCCGGCGTCGATTAGCGAAACTGCGAGTCCGGCTTGGTCGGGCCACGCCACGATTGACTCGGCCAAGTAGGTGTAGGCCTCTGGAGTTTTACTGAACAACCCGGAAACCTTTGGCAGAACCTTGGTTAGGTAAAAGTTGTAGAACTGCTTGAAAACTGGAAGCGTGGCCTTGCTGAATTCGCAAATGACTACCCGACCGCCTGGCTTTAGAACTCTATACATTTCGGCAAGTGCGAGGTCAGCGTCAACCACATTTCTGAGGCCGAAAGAAATGGTAACCGCATCAACGCTTTGGTCCTTGAACGGCAACTTTGTTGCGTCTGCAAATTGGAAATCAAGTTCTGGGTGGCGTTTTCTACCTTCGGCCAACATTCCCTCGGAGAAGTCGGTGGCAATTACTTTGACCCCTGGCTTTACTAGGGCAACAGAAGAGGAACCGGTGCCAGCGGCTAGATCGAGGATAACCTGACCGCTTTTTGAGTCCACGGCCTTGGCAACTTTTGATCGCCAGCGGCGAGTTTGCCCAAGGGAAAGTAGGTCATTGGTGAGGTCATAGGTTGGAGCAACCTGATCAAACATTGCAGCGACATCCGCTGGTTTTTTGTCTAAATTGGCTTTGCTCACTAGATAAGTCTACCCGTGAGGAAACTGGGCCAAACGGCTACTCCCCGTTATAGAAGTAATCGCTCTTTCCGCTGCGGCGCATTCGCAACGCGCGAATCGCTGCAGTCAACCCGAGGGCTGCCGCAACAGCAGCTAAAACTCCCATGCCGAGATAAGCCGATTCCATAAATCGGTCTGCGGGGGTTTGACGACTGGTCTTGATCATTTCTACTTGGATTGGATTTGACTGATGAGGGTTCGCTTGACCTAGAGCCGAAGCTGCGCCGGGGTCGTTGGAAGCAACCATGACGAATTCACTGTCGCTGCCGACTTCGGTGATGATGGCCTGGGTTCCCACGAGTGATTCTGGGACGATGTTTGTAAATGTGGGGTGCTCTTTTTTAGGTTCCCTGTGTTTTCCGTGACCGGATCCAGGAACTACAAAGACTGGAGGGATCTTTTCATGTCGGTCATCTTCGTCATCATCTTCGTCTTCATCTTCGTCCTCGTCATCTCCATCCAAATAGATTGGAGTGAAACTACCCGACTGGTTCAAAACGGAAGGTGCTGCGTGCGCTGCTATCGGTGTGGCAAAAAGGGTGAAAACCACGAGCATGGCGCCAAGCGATAACTTAGTTGAAGCCAACTCTCCACCTCCACACCTAGAATCAAACATGCTGTATTCATCAAACCTATGATGCGCGAATCGGAACAAAAAGGGCAGGAACCTTGTTCACAGCAAAGACACAGAGAAGGGAGCGAGCTTTTGCGCGTAGTTTCCGCACCCCTTACCCTCGACAGTGCAGAGCGATTGCTCTCACTGGTTCCTAAAAACCCTTCCGTTTTTGTGCGATCAAATCAAGGGCTCGTGGGCTGGGGCGAAGCAAAGCGAATCACCGCGATTGGGCCAAATCGAATTGAAGTTTTGGCAAAAGCTTGGCGTGAGTTTTGTGAGACTCTCGAAATCGAAGACGCGTTGCAAATTCCCGGCAGCGGACCCGTGGCATTCGGCACGATTGCATTCGCGGATCAATCAAATTCCGAAAGCGTGCTGGTGATGCCCAAGGTGATCCTTGGTAACCGTGACGGGAAGGCTTGGATCACTAGCGTCGACGGAGCGGTCTTACCAGCGCTTGAAACTATCGAACCGAACGGAAGTGTGGCATTTAGCCCTGGCCTTCTGGGGAGGAACGAGTTCGCTGAGTTGGTGGATTCCGCGGTTGAGCGAATCAAATCTGGTGAGTTCGAGAAAATTGTGTTGGCACGCGACCTAGTGGGTGACCTGCCCGAAAATTTCGACCTTCGAATGACATTGCAAAAACTTGAAAGTAACTACCCGAGCTGCTGGGTGTACTCCGTGGATGGAATGTTTGGAGCTTCGCCGGAACTTCTGGTTCGAGCTTCTCACTCGCAGGTTTCCGCAAGAGTGCTGGCCGGTACGGCTGGACGCGGCACCGACCCCGAGGTAGACCTTGCCATCTCGAAAGCCTTGGCTTCTTCACATAAGAACCTCGCCGAACACGCCTTCGCAGTGAACTCACTGGTTCAGGCGTTGGAGCCGTTTTGCCAGGCCGTTGACGCCGACCAAGAACCGTTCAGCCTTCAACTGCCCAACCTCTGGCACTTGGCCAGCGATGTGCACGGTGTTCTTAAGGAAGAGGCTTCCGTTTTGGATTTGGCAAGTGCACTGCACCCAACCGCCGCGGTTGCTGGGACCCCGCGCCAGAAGGCTCTGGCAGTGATTTCAGAACTAGAACCGTCTGATCGAGGACGCTACGCGGGTCCGGTTGGTTGGATTGGTGCCGACGGCGACGGCGAGTGGGTGATAGCACTTCGAGGTGCTCAAATCACTGACGACAAGATCACGGCATACGCGGGTTGCGGGGTCGTTGATGAGTCAGACGGACAATCCGAACTAGCGGAGACCGACTTGAAATTTCAGCCGATCCTCAAGAGCCTAAGTTAGCTTGATTTCAACTAAGACTCGGCCCTTCACTGCAAGGGCAGCCTCGAGTTGCAGTTCATTCTGCACTGGAATGTGCAGCCAACCGTAGGCAACCGCAAGAGTTGCCAGGTTCACATTTTGCGGGGTTCGGAACAAGCGGTCGAAATTAGTTTTTGAAAGCAGCTTGGCTGGTTCTAGGTTTTCAAAGATGCTCCCGCCATTGTCATTCACAACAACAAGTTGAATGTGTAGCGTTCCATCTTGTTTATCCACCACCAATGAACTGGCGTCGTGTAGCAACGTGAGGTCGCCGATTAGAGCTCTAGTTTGAACTCGAGTCACCAAAGCTATTCCGGTGGCGGTGGCAATCGTTCCGTCGATTCCAGCCAACCCGCGGTTGGAGTAGATGTTGAGGTTGGCGGGTGGTGCCCAAACATCCGCTTCACGGATCATTCGGGAAGCCCCGAGAACTAGGTTGTGCGTGGGTTCAGTCGCCGCCCAGACCTGCTCGATGACTTCGCGGCGACCAAGTTTCTCAGAGACCTCGGTGGCCAACTGAAATTTCTGGTCGGCAATTCGCCAGGTCTCGAGCCACTCGCCATCGACATCAACATCGAAGGTGACGTCGTCGACAAACATCGATGCCCTGTGTGAAATGTCGAAGAGACCCATCAAATTCGAGCGAACCACAACAATTTCAATGTGTTCGCTAAAGAACAGGCGGGTCACCGAACGCGAAAGAGTTGGCTTGCCAAACACAATCACTCGACCGATTCGCGAAGCCAATTCCGGTTGTTCTACAAGTAGCTTTTGGTAGCCGAGAATCGCATTGTCGCCAAACCTAGACCCCGACGAAGGCTCAGCAAATAAGGGCAGGCCGTAGGCTTCGGCCAGTTCCACGGCACCCTCGCCGGAATTCGCTCCGGCAATCACCACGGTTGGCACCGAACCATCCAGAATTGCGAATTCGAGTTCTTCTTCTATGTCTTCGCCCTTTGGAACGACTACCTCCAACTCGCTGGCATCCGGGCTGTCACCAGACAGTGGCTCTCGGAAGGCGAGGTTCAGCTGCACCGGACCCGGCCGCCCACCTTCCTGACCCAGTGCCGTCCGGATGGCTTTGGAGACCATCAGAGGAAGTGCTTCAAGATGGTTTTCTTCGGCGCTGGGTGCCTGAACATCAAAAACCAAACGAACCGCATCATCGAACATACCGACCTGCTTGGTTGTTTGATTTGCACCAACGCCTCTCAGTTCGTGAGGTCGGTCGGCGGTAAGCAGAATTAGCGGCACTCCGGAATGGTGTGCCTCAAGCACGGCCGGGTGAAGGTTAGCCACCGCGGTACCAGAAGTTGTAATTACGATGCTCGGCTTACCTGATGCCAGCGCTGCACCGAGAGCGGTGAAACCCAGCGAGCGTTCATCGAGCCGAATGTAGAGGTCTGCTTTGTCGGCATCAGCCAGTTGTCCGGCTGCTACGGCAAGGGCTTGAGATCTGGCCCCTGGCGCAAGAAAAATCTGATCCACGCCCGCCCCTGCAAATGCCGCCAAAAGATTAGCGGCGAAGAGTTGTGCTGGTGATTCAGGCATTTTTTATTTGGAACCCTTAGGTTGCTCAGGGTCTTCGTCGTCGTCTTTGTCTTCGTTCTTGAGCTGCTCTGCAAGACGCCGTAAAAATTCTGGATCATCGTCCGGGGCAATCGTGGTGGATGGCTTTCGCTTGCCCTGCGGGCGACCGATGGTGAGATAAAGCAGCGCTCCGAAAACCGGAACAAACAGGCAAATCACTATCCAAATCGGTTTGCTGAGCACTCGCACCTCACGGGAGTTGGCACTGGCAGCGTAAACGGTGGTGAAAACCGTGAGAACAACCCAAGCAATGATTCCAAGGTAAAGAAAGCGCATACCTCCAGCCTATGCGTAGCCATAGACTTAAAACCATGAAGAATCCACTCTTGGTCTATGCACTTGCCCGAATTGGTGTTTTCGCAGGAGTCCTTGGGATACTTTTGGTTATCGGATTTGCGCCAATTGTGGCAACCGTAATTGCCACAATGTTGAGTTTTTCGTTCTCGCTAATCTTTCTGAGAAAGCCGCGTGAAGCCAGCAGCGCACTTATTGCCGAAAGTCTGAAGAGGAAAACCGCCGACGAAACCGCGGAAGACTAAAAAAGCTTCCAGAGCCCAAGTGCGAGAAGGACCGAGTAAGCCAGGGCCGTGTAACTCGTGAGTTTCAGTGCGAGGATTAGTTCCCTGGCGGTGGTGGCAGTAGCCACAATTAGGGTGAGCGGCAAAATCAACAGCAGTGTGGCCAACGGATACCAGAAAGCCGCCGGAATCGAAATTGCCTGGTAGGCGTAGCCAATCACGAGCGGCGACCAAATCATCAGGA
>JBFYOM010000011.1:0-21326 GCA_041303805.1 Micrococcales bacterium | reverse complement strand
CAAAAAGCTCCTGGTTGAAGTAATTACCCCATCGCCCAATGGCTTGTGCGAGCAACACACCCGGCGCGAGTGCATCTAGGATAGTGACGAATCGAACCTTTGAAAAACGTGCGCCAAGCCAGACTCCAAAAACACCGGAGATAAGTGCGCCGTAGATGGCTAGGCCACCTTCCCAAACGGCGATTACGTGGTATGCCGTTTCGAAAAGGTCTGGATAGACGCCAAAATAATCACCTGGATGCGTAGCCACGTGAAAAAGTCGTCCACCTAGAATTCCGATTGGTACGGCCCACAAAACCACATCAAGTAGAAGATTGGTGTCTCCACCCCATGATTTATAGCGATATGCGCCAATTAGATAGGCTGCGATGATCCCTGTGAGTATAAGCAGTGCGTACATGTGAAGAGTGAAGGGACCCAATTCGAAGCTGGAGAAAGGCGGGCTGGGAAATTGGCTTTTGATAGTAAACACAAATACATCTTCTCTTAAGGTTGTCCAGAAAGGTCTCTGGCAGTCGAAATCAGTTTGTCAAGGCCTCCCGTTTGGTAAGCCTTAACAAATGCGGATCCCACGATCGCCCCATCGGCGTATTCGTTTACCTCGATTACCTGACTCCGAGTGCTAATGCCGATTCCCACAGCGGTAAAACGCGTAGCCGAACTGGCTCGAACTTTGCCCACAACATTTCTGGCGTTGTTGTCTAAATCCTTGCGAGCTCCGGTTATTCCCATTGTGGAGACTGCATATACAAAACCGGAAGAGTTTGACGTGATGCGATTTACCCTTTCCTGCGTCGAGGATGGAGTAGCTAGAAAAATTCTGTCGAGTTGGTGTTTAGCAGACGATTCAAGCCAATCAGCCGCTTCATCCACGATCAAATCGGGAGTTATCAGGCCTTTAGCCCCTGAAGAAGCGAGCTCAGAGGCAAATCTCTCAACACCGTAACTTAGAACGGGGTTCCAATAGGACATCACGAGAATCGGAGTTTCAACCTGGGCTGTTACACCCTGTACGACATCAAAAATTTCCCTGAGCCTAAATCCATTGCCAATGGCCAATTGGGTAGCTTCTTGAATCACTGGCCCATCCATTACTGGATCGCTATAGGGAATTCCTATTTCAAGAATGTCCACCCCATTTCTACAGAGCGCTACACATGCTTCGATTGATTCTGAAACACTCGGAAATCCTGCAGGAAAATATCCGATTAGAGTTTCTTTTTCTATTTCTCTGTTGGTCTCAAAGACCTGCTCTACTGTCGACACGCTTATCCAATCAACTCAAAGTACTTTGCCGCTGTCTCCATGTCTTTATCGCCTCTGCCAGAGAGGTTGATCAAGATAGAGGCCTCAGGCCCAAGCTCTTTGCCTAACTTAATTGCTCCCGCTAGAGCGTGTGCCGTCTCAATCGCTGGGATTATGCCCTCGGTCTGGCTTAGCAGGCGAAGCGCATCCATGGCCTCGGAGTCGCTAATGCCTCGATAACTCACCCGACCGATGTCTTTCAACCATGAGTGCTGCGGTCCTACACCCGGATAATCGAGGCCAGCAGAAATGGAATGACTCTCCATGGTCTGACCATCTTCATCCTGCAACATATAACTGCGCGCGCCATGAAGAACTCCGGGTTTCCCGAAGTTCAAAGTTGCAGCATGACGATCTGTGTCCATGCCGTCCCCAGCAGCTTCAAATCCATACATTTGAACGTCGTCGTCCAAGAATGCCTGAAATAGACCTATTGCGTTCGAGCCTCCCCCAACGCATGCGGCAAGGGCAGTGGGCAGTGTTCCGAACTGATCCAACATTTGGGTTCTGGCTTCAGCGCCAATAATTGAATGAAAGTCGCGTACCATCTCGGGGAAAGGATGAGGGCCCGCGACGGTACCCAATAGATAGTGGGTGTTCTCAACGTTTGTCACCCAGTCACGCAAGGCTTCGTTGATGGCGTCCTTCAGTGTTCTGCTACCTGTTTTCACGGGAACAACCTGAGCACCCAGCAACTTCATGCGAGCAACGTTTAACGCTTGTCTCTCTGTGTCAACTTCACCCATGTAGACAACACACTCGAACCCAAAAAGCGCAGCCGCAGTGGCACTTGCCACACCATGTTGACCAGCGCCAGTTTCGGCGATGATTCGGGTCTTTCCCATTCTCTTGGCCAGGAGAGCCTGACCTAGAACATTGTTGATCTTGTGTGAACCCGTGTGATTGAGATCTTCGCGCTTGAGGATAATTCGAGCGCCCCCGGCATGTGTTGAAAATCTTTTGGCCTCTGTGAGTATGGAGGGTCGACCTGTGTAATTTTTGTGGAGCTCGGCAAGTTCAACTAAGAAATTACTGTCGGCCTGAGCCTGTCGATATGTAGATTCAAGTTCGTCTAATGCCGCTACGAGACTTTCAGGAACAAATCTGCCACCGTATGGGCCGAAGTACGGTCCTTGAACTTCTCTGAGAGCCATCGCCTGTTCACACCCTTAGGTAACCGAGATAAATTGCTTTAGAAGCGCTGTGGCATTACCAGTTATTAGTGCCTCGCCAACCAGAACTGCGGTGGCTCCTGCTTCCTTGTAGTTTGCCACATCTTCGACGGTTCTAACAGCCGACTCGGCTACCTTGACTATCCCGTCTGGAAGCTTCGAAGCGATTCGGCCAAAAAGGTCCCGGTCCGTTTCGAAAGTAGTCAAATCCCTGGCGTTGATTCCGACCATCTTGGCATCAAGCTCCAACGCAAGATCAATCTCTTCAGCGCTGTGGGTCTCGATGAACGGTGTCATACCCAATTCAACCGTTAGCTTATACAACCTTGAAAGTTCAGCCTTGCTCAGACCGGCAGCAATTAGGAGTGCAATGTCGGCTCCAGCCACCCTCGCCTCAAGTAACTGATACTCCGTTGCTATGAAATCCTTTCGGAGCACCGCGATAGCGACAGATTCACGCACCTTCTCCAAGTCACGAAGACTGCCCTTAAACCTTCGCTCTTCGGTAAGCACGCTTATACAGCTTGCGCCAGAGATCTCGTACTCCTTTGCGAGAACTTCCGGTTCGGGAATACCGGCTAGGGCGCCTCGGGAGGGACTGGAACGCTTTATCTCCGCTATAACGTGGATCGAGTCTCTTTTGGGGAACGCTGCCTCGAGATTGATTGTTGGTTTTAGTTCAAGCAGGCGCCGTTCAAGCATTCGAAGGGAAATGACCTTTGCTCGCTCTTGCGAGTCAGCAACCGCACCAGCGTAAAGCGCTTCCAGCAACCTGGGGTTACTTCTTTTTCCCGAGACCCAGAGCAGAGAGAACGGGACCTAAGATGACACCGACACCAATTACGGCAATTGACGTCCATGTAAGCGTGGTTTCTTCCAAGTAAAAGAACGTTGTTAAACCTGCAAAACCGATCATGATGACGATTACGGACGTCCAAGCGGCAACCGTGTCTCCGTGATTAGTGTCCTTTGGGTGATCTGCAGACATGAATTCCTCTCCAAAAACTATTTCAAGTTTATCTCGTGCACCTCTACCAGCGCGGCAAGTTATCGATTCTTGTTACTAATGCCTTTGATTCAGACCTCGCAATGCCAATCCATAGATGAAGCAGAGAACTAATCAGCCCTATTATCAGGGCGATGACGAATAAGTCGGCAGCCATATGGTTGTAGGTAGGGTTATTCAGTAGGTCAGTTTGTGAGCTCCAGCCAGACACGCCAGTAACCTCAGCGATTTGTATAGACAGAATTGCCAAAGAACCCGAAGCGGACTCGAACCAGACAGGAGCGGCTGTAGCAAACAGCAGTATAGAGATGGCGCTGACGAGAAATTTGCCGAAAAAGGTTTTGATGTAGGCGCCAATAGACAGTATGAGAGTCCATGCTACGAGAATGAAGGTGAGCTGCGGGTAGGCCTCGAGACCCGTAATGGATACCCTTGTGGCAGAGTCCACGATGTCTGACGCGGCCCATTCTTGTGAAGCGAAGATCCACATCGCCAGAACTGAACCAGCAAAGAGAAAAACGACTAGCCTTCTCAAGATTTACCAATTCGAGTTGTTGAGTTTGCAATTTGAATCGCTCTAAGGACTGCATTGGCCTTGTGCTTCGTTTCGAGGTACTCAGATCTAGGGTCCGAATCGAGTACGATTCCGGCTCCCGCTTGAACACTCGCAACGCCTGATCGGATAAAGGCAGTGCGGATTGCTATTGCCAGGTCAGCGTTACCAGCAAAATCAAAATACCCACAGACCCCACCGTAGAGCCCCCTACCACTCGGCTCGAGTTCATTGATGACAGAAAGGGCCTTCGGTTTCGGAGCTCCTGATAAGGTCCCAGCTGGGAAAGTAGCCTTAAAGACATCTACGGTAGAAAGACCAGCTCGAAGTTTTCCTTGAACGGTGGAGACGAGGTGCATGATATGGCTAAATCGCTGCACTTGCTTAAATTCGGTAACGGTGACGCTTTCCGGATTGCAAACTTTCAAGAGATCGTTACGAGCCAGATCTACTAGCATCAAATGCTCTGAGATCTCCTTGGCATCGGACAAAAGCGACGCTTCATTCCCAAGGTCCTCCTCGGGAGACCCTCCCCTGGGTCTCGAACCTGCGATCGGGTGAGTAACGACCTTAGAACCCGAAACTGTAACCAAAGATTCCGGTGAGGAACCAACTACAACAAACGAGCCGTTCGAGTCGCTCCCATTTAAGAAGAACATGTAAGGACTGGGATTCAGTGCCCTAAGCGCCCTGTACACATCGATTGGATCTGCCTTCAGTGTCGATGTGAAACGTTGAGAGAGAACCACCTGAAAAACATCGCCACGCACAACGTGTTCTTTGGCAACCCCAACCATTTGCATGAATTTGTCTTCTGGTATTCCGTTCGGAGTGATTTCGTCAGCGACCGAGGTGATGTCAGCCATGAAATCCGATGTTGGAACAAGCAGTGCCTCAATCATTTGATCAATTTCTAGCTTTGCAGCGTCATACATATCAAGAAGTTCATTAGAGCTCTGGCCCTCTATGAAGCAGTTCGCCACGAAGAAGAGCTTTCCCTCTAAATGGTCGAGAACAACCATGTTCTTAACCAATACCAGATGCACTACGGGGCAACGTGAGATCTCGTCGGTGGTCAAATCTAGTTTTTCCAACTCGGAAACCATTTCCCATGAAATCGATCCAACTAAGCCTGAAGTTATTGGTAGATCAATCCCATCCAATTTCGTGTGCCAAGATTGTTGAATCAAGTCGATGGCCTCTAGTGGCGACAATGGCAAATTTTGCCCGAGGTCTTTGGGAAGGGCCGAGTCGTGTGTTTCAGGAATCCAAGTAACCGAAGAACCGTTCTCTTGCACAAGTCGTCCACGCATCGTTACACCAACGAAAGAATAACGGGCCCATACTCCAGCCTCAGCTGATTCGAGTAGGAAAGAACCTGAATTCGCAATCGCAAGTTTTTCGAAAACAGAGACCGGAGACACCGTTCCAGAAAAAACCTCCTTGCAAATCGGGATGACGCGTTTGTCCGCTGAAAGTTCTAGAAATTCTTCAAAAGAGTAGTTTGGTATGGACATCAGTTACAGAGATCCCAATGCAATCTCCCGAAGCTCTTGAATGCTCTGTGTGCGATTCTCAGATAGGAAGATCGCACTGCCGGCAACGAAAGTGTCGGCTCCCGCATCCGCTGCCAATTTCACTGTAGAACTATTGATGCCGCCATCGACTTGCAGACGAACCTCAAGGCCAAGTTTGTCAATTTCATTCCTTAGTGCAACAACCTTTTCGAGGGTCGACTCTATGAACCTTTGACCCCCAAAGCCTGGTTCAACGGTCATAATCAAAACCATATCGAACTCATTGAGATTCTCAAAAACCAGATCGATACCCGTAGAAGGCTTTACGGCTATAGCACTTCTTGATCCCGCATTTCGTATTCTGCGGGACAGACTTACCATGTCCTTAGAGGCTTCCTGATGAAAGGTCACGCTGGCAGCACCAGTATCTGCGTAGCTCACAGCAAAATCATCGACATTGGAAATCATGAGGTGAACGTCGACGGGAATTGAACTACCAGCGACAATTTTCGAGACTACGGGTAGGCCGAAAGTCAGATTTGGCACAAAGTGATTGTCCATAACGTCGACGTGAACGGCATCGGCCGAACTAATGCTATGTAATTCCGATTGCAGATTGAGAAAGTCTGCAGCCAAGATCGATGGATGTATCGCCTGTCTCATTTATTCAGCCTAGTCAAGTTGCCTTGGTTATGAGAGAAATAAACATACCGTCCGTACCGTTCCGATGCGGCCACAGTTGACAAGTCTTACGGCTCATATTCAGTTCAAGGTTTGGCGAAATCGACTTGATGATTGAATTTGCGTCCATCAACTTGGCCTCTTGGTGGTGTCTAAGAAACCATTCAACTTGCGCAGTAGTCTCAGATGGGTGAGGTGAGCAAGTGACATAGGCAAGCACGCCTCCTGGGACTAGGGCCTTCCAGGCAGACCCCAAAAGTTCTCTCTGTAATGTCGTGAGAGCCTTAAGGTCGTCAGCGTTTTTACGCCAACGAGATTCTGGTCGACGCCTTAACGCTCCTAAGCCTGTGCATGGAGCGTCAAGCATGATTCGATCGAAAGACCCCAGAGTTTCAATGTCTCGTCCGTCAAGTGTATGTTGCTCAGCAATAAGACCACTGTGACGGAGAGCAGTGCTCACCAATTTAGCTCGATGAGGAGAAACTTCATTAGTCACCAAAGTTGCTTTAAATCTGGAACCTTCGGCAGCCAGCAAGGCTGCCTTTCCGCCGGGTCCAGCGCATAGATCTAGCCAACGTTCACCGCTCGTAATTGGCTTAGCTCCAGTCAATGCAAGAACGGACAGCTGGGAGCCTTGGTCTTGAACGCGATAGTCACCACGTGCTACTTCCGGAAGAGTACTCGGGTCGCCAGAGACTAATTCGTAACCATAAGGAGAAGCGTGCCCTTTTATAAGAGCGCTGCTCGGCGCAGTTCGTCCTGGAAATCCAACAAGATTAACCTTTGGGTTTGAATTGTCAGAGGATAAAGCTTGAACAAGTTCGTCCTTCGAGCCATCGGCTTCGAGGGCCATCTTAAGAGCTCTGGTAACCCAGATGGGATGCGAGTAGCGGGTGCTCAAGAATTCGTCGTAGCTTCTACCCTCCTGCTCTAAGCGATCTACCCAATCGTCAAAAGAAAGTTCAGAAATCCTTCGCAACGCTGCATTTACGAAGCCCGACGCAGACTGTTTAGACGAGTGTTTAATCTGATTGACAGTCTCGAAAATTGCAGCGTGTGCCGGAGTTTCAAGGACAAGAAGTTGGTGCGCTCCCAACCTGAGTGCGCAAAGAACCTCATTGTCGATCTCATCCCTTTTACGCTGGGTGACTCGCTCGATTATGTAATCGTAAAAACCCTGATTTCGAGAGGTGCCATAGGCGAGCTCTGTGGCGAATGCAGCATCTGAAACAATGAGCTTGGCTTCTCTGATTCGCTTAGGCAAAATCAAGTTGAGGTAGGCGTCACTGACTTCAACCGCCAATAGTGCTGCTAAAGCAACATCTCTAGAACTAGTCATCTAGTTCGAACCTCGATGGTGTGTCACCCAAGCCTCTATACCAATCCGGAGCTAACATTTCTCGCTTACCTGCAGGGTGGACTCGGACTAAAACTAGATCGAAGTCGCCGGTACCCACCAAGACCTTGCCTTCAAATTCAGAAATTTCACCAGGCTTTAAACTCTTGGATGCAGAAGCGTAGGCGTCAATTATCTTTAGAGGATTGTTCTTGAAAGTAGCCCAGGCGCCGGGCTCAGGATTGGTGGCACGAACAAGATTTTCAATGGATTCAGCGGGATTCAAGAAATCTACTTTGCATTCGGCCCTGCTTATTTTAGGAGCGAGGCAGGTGCCTTCATTAGTTTGACTCTGCAGATTCGCCATACCCGAGGCTATCCTTGGGATTTGTTCTAGTAAAGCCGTTATTCCTATTTCGGTAAGGCGGTTGAGCAATTCACCAAAGTTCTCTCTCGGTGAGATAGAGGTAGAGACACTGGAAAGAATTGGGCCGGTATCCAAACCAGCGTCAATTTTGAAAAGTGTCACGCCTGTTTCTTTGTCCCCGGCGAAAAGCGACCTCTGAACAGGTGCCGCTCCCCGCCATTTAGGTAAGAGGCTGTAGTGCAAGTTGTACCAACCAAGTGGCAAAGCAGTCAACACCTCACTCTTGAGAATGAATCCAAAGGCGACGACTAGCGCAAAGGATAGATTACGGGACTTCAAAACGGCCAAGGTGTCTGCATCGACATCAGCAACTTTCAAAACCTCGATGCCTCTTGAGTCAGCTAGTTCAGCAACAGGGGATGGTGTCAATAGAGCTTTCCGACCAACCTTCGAATCCGGCCTGGTCAGAACCAGCGATATGTCAACCCCGTGATCGAGCAAGGCCTCAAGTGTGCGAGCAGCGTTCTTTGGTGTGCCCGCAAACAAGATACTCATGGTTCAAGACTAGATGACTCTTGGATCATCAAACTTGATAGTTACTGGTCGAATGGAACGTCCTGAGGTGCGACTGGTTCTTGCATGACTCCCCTGCAATTTACCGAGAAATTCTTTTGTGGCATCGGCAACACTTTGACCAGAAGAATACCCAAAAGAAACCAGTAATCTGTGGTCTCTATCGGCAGAGTTCGTAACTGCCTCAGCCACCCCCAAGATGCGAACATCATCTAGCAGCTCTAACCTCTGGGCAAGCGAAGTAAGCAAGTCGCGAGATCCTATTGCGCTCAGGAACCTTCTTGCTGGCGGGAATCCTAATTGTTCGCGTTCGATCAGGATGTCTGAAACGATGCTGGCGACTCTGCCCAGCGTTAGGGCTGCTGAAACCTCATCCGTGACCCCAACAGCCACGGCTGTGCCATTCTCTCGAAGAAACCCTAACGCGTTGAGCCAGCTTCTCAATGCATCCTCGGGCGCTCTCAAGGAATCGACAGATAATTGGGCCGCACAATCGAGCAGCACCACTGCACAATATCCACCAACTGCAACTTGCTCGACACCTGGCGTGCAGATCACTATTGAAGGCTTTGAGGAGACTAAAGAATTTTCCGTCTCGCCAGTGAATTCCCGAATTGGAACTCCTGGAAACGAAACTCCTAGTTGTTTGACCCATCTAGCAGAGCCGGCGGAACCTTGACGAAGCTCTGAGCGTCTGCACTCGCGGCAGCTATGATCGAGGTTCAAACGACCACACCATCGACACACAATTTGACTCTTTGGATTGGACCATAGCGGACCAAAACATGTTGAACAGGTCGATCGCTCTCCGCAGGATTCGCAATACAGAGATCTAGAAACGCCAGGCGCTGCTACCTGAACTAAAACTGGTCCATTTTGTAAACCATCACGGATTGCCTTGAATGCCATCCCATCCAGACCACGCCCAGAACTCAACGCAACCTTTGGCCACCAGTTAGGAGGCTCGATCTCATCAAGGTAGCCGATCTTGCACAACCTTTGAATCTCAGTTGATCTGCTGTGTGAGAGAAAATGAAGTGGGCAATCTGAGATGCTCTGGCGGAGTAGTGCAATTTCTCTTGTGGTCAGATACGGCGCCTGCTGGTCTTGGTGGCTTTGGTCGCCGTCGTCCCAGATCAGCAAGGCGGAGTCCGTTGCTAGTGGAGAGTAGATAACGCTCCTAGTGCCGATGAGAATTTGCGGTTGACTATCAAGTTGTTTCAAGAAACTCAAATAGCGTTCTGATCCGATGGGATTCGCTCCAGCGTAATTCACTTGAAAGTGATCTAGGTGAAGAGAAATTTCCTCTATCATTCGAGTGCAATCGCGATGATCAGGCATGGCTATGATTACGCTGCGTCCCTCACTCAAATAGGAAATTGCAAGGGTTCTAAGTCTTTCGAAAAACTTTGGTACTCCAGAAATAAGATCGGAAACAGGTCTTAGAGTTTCAGCTACCCTTGGCCCTTTGGTACTCACTGGGCTTCTAGCAACCCCAGAGAATTCGAAATTCTTTTCAATGCGCACCGAACGATTTGGAACTGCAGTAGTTAATAATTCACCAACACCACATGCCTGGCGCCTAGATATAGCCTTCAGCAATTCGTAAATATGGGGCATCAATACCGGGACCTTAGACACGATTTCGGCGATTGGGCTAAGCTCACCAGCAAACTCTTTCTGAGAACTCAGATCCACTACGAATCCTGGTTTGACTGTTCTGGCGAACGGCACTTTAACTCTTTGTCCCACTTGAATCTGGGAGAGTAGTTCTTGCGGTACCGAGTACTCGAATTCCCTATTTAGAGATGGGATTGGTGACTCGAAAACAACCCGAGCGTAAATCTCGGATGACATTGATGTTAAACCAGAGCTTTCTGAAGCTCTGCAACGCGGTCAGTGCGCTCCCACGTGAAGTCTGGAAGTTCGCGTCCAAAGTGGCCATAGGCCGCGGTTTGCGCATAAATTGGTCGAAGCAGATCAAGGTCATTGATGATTGCTTTGGGGCGTAAATCAAAAACGGCCTTAATTGCCCTGGTAATTGCCTCCAAGGAGTACTTTTCCGTACCAAAAGCTTCTACGTATAGACCAACCGGATTAGCCTTGCCGATTGCGTAAGCAACTTGAATCTCTGCTCGATCGGCAAATCCTGCTGCAACAACATTCTTGGCAACCCAACGCATTGCATATGCGGCTGAACGGTCAACCTTGGAGGGGTCCTTTCCAGAGAAAGCGCCACCACCATGGCGAGAAGCTCCACCATAGGTATCAACTATGATTTTTCGACCAGTGAGTCCGGCATCTCCCATAGGTCCTCCTATTTCAAAGCGGCCAGTTGGATTGATTAGCGCATTGAAGTTGGAGAAATCCAAGCCCGATTCAGCCAGTACCGGTTCGATAACCAGTTTGGAAATTTCCGCCCTAAGTTGTTCGGTGGATACCGAAGGATTATGTTGGGTTGATAGGACAACCGTCTCGACGCTTTTCGGCACAGCACCCTCGAAGCCAATGGTGACCTGAGTTTTTCCGTCAGGACGTAAGTAATCGATTAATCCTGATTTTCTAACTGTCGAGAGCTTCAAACTGAGCTGATGTGCCAGGGAAATCGCGGCTGGCATTAGCGTAGGTGTTTCATTGCTGGCGTATCCGAACATGATTCCCTGATCACCAGCTCCCTGGCTGTCCAAATCCTCTTTTGAGGATTGCTCGCGGACCTCAAATCCAGAATTGACGCCTAAGGCAATATCTGAACTTTGCTCTCCGATTGAAACCGAGACTCCACAGCTTCTACCGTCAAAACCAATGTCGGAACTGGTGTATCCAATGTCGTAAACCTTCTGACGAATCAGGGTCGGAATATCAGCATATGCGGAGGTTGAAATCTCTCCAGCCACATGTACCAACCCAGTGGTAACCATGGTTTCAACGGCAACTCGGGCCTCTTGATCCTCAGCAAGAATCGCATCGAGGATGGTATCGCTAATCTGGTCACAGATCTTATCGGGGTGACCTTCGGTGACGGATTCGGAAGTAAAGAGGCGTAATTCAGACATTACTGTCGAGTATATTCCAACCTCTAGACAATTACGCGTCTTTCAGTAAAAGGCTGTATAACTCGTTGGCAATTTGAAACTTGGAACCTGTGAATGGAGTCTCGTTGGTGGCCGAAACCAGAACTACGCTGTTGTCATCCGCATCAAAGGCTTTTCCATTGCTTACGTCGTTGGCTACTACCATCGAGAGTTTTTTGGCCAAGAGCTTCGCTCGGGCATTTGCCAAGAGAGCCTCTCCCCTTTCGGTCTCCGCAGCAAAGCCAACAATTTTCGTCTTAGAGCCAAATCTCTGTCTAAGTGCAGCGATTAAATCCGGATTTGGCACAAGCGAGAGTGAAAAGGTTTTTTCATCCTGCCGCTGAATTTTTGTCTCAGATTTACCTTCGACACGAAAATCAGAAACGGCAGCGGGCATCACTATCATGTCAAAATCACTGGTGGAATCGAGCGCGGCACTCATTTCTTCTGTAGTTACGACTGGATGAATATCGACATCGACGTTGTAGTATTCGAAGTTTGCAGCTATCAAAGTCACTTCGGCACCCCTTGCAAGTGCCGCCTCGACTAGCGCTATCCCTTGCTTGCCTGACGATCGATTCCCTATGTACCGAACTGGATCGATTGGCTCCCTAGTACCACCAGCGACAACAAGCACTCTCTTGCCGATCATGTCTTTTGGTTGGAATGTTTTTTCAACGGCCGCGACTATTACGCCGGTGTCGGGAAGTCTGCCGATACCTGAATCTGATCCGGTGAGACGGCCGATTCCAGGTTCAATCACAGAGATTCCGCGATCGCGAAGAGTTTGAACGTTTGAAAGCGTCGCCTGGTTTGACCACATTTCGCTGTGCATTGCTGGCGCAACAATTATCGGTGCGGTAGTGGCAAGAACAATGTTTCCTAGAAGGTCGTCGGCGACTCCACTGGCCGTTCTAGCGACGAAACTTGCCGTAGCAGGGGCAACCAATAGAACTTGGGCCCATCGGGCTAATTCAATGTGCTTGACGTCAGCTATGTCGGAGTAAAGGTCAGAGTGAACTTGATTATGCGAAAGGGCTTCTAGGGTTGCTGCCCCAATGAACCGTAGGGCATTTTGGGTTGGAACAACTATGACTTCGTGACCTAGTTCGGTTAGTTCGCGGATAACCTCGGCTGCCTTGTAGGCGGCAATGCCTCCGGTTACGCCAACCAGAACTCGCATGGTTTTTTAGATTGAAGCAGTCTTAGTTAGCTTGTCCTGGTCAATCTCGCGTAGCGCAATGGTTAGCGCCTTTTCGTCAACGGTAGCGTCAACAAGCGGACCAACATTCTCAAACAGGCTTCCAGCTTGTAGCTTCGAATAGTATTCGTTGATCTGACGTGCTCGACTGGCTGCGTACATCACCAATTCATACTTCGAATCAACCTTGCTTAGTAGGTTGTCAATAGAAGGGGAAACGATGCCTTTAAGAGTCTCAGTAGTCATGCCATCAAGTCTAAGACTTCGGTGGCACATTTATCTACATCGTCGTTGATTACCTTGAAGTCGAAGGAATCGGCTGCTGCCAATTCCGAAACAGCCGTTTTGAGTCTCTTTGCCTGTTGTTCAACAGTTTCAGTTCCTCGGCCATTAAGGCGACGAACTAGTTCATCCCAAGATGGAGGGGAAATAAATATGGAAATAGAGTCGGGCATAGCGGCCTTTACCTGTGCCGCACCTTGAATGTCTATTTCCAAAATCACTTTGGAGCCTTGAGCCAGCGCTCGGTCGATGGGAGCACGTGGCGTTCCGTATCTGTTCTCACCATGAACCACGGCGTATTCAAGCAACTGGTCAGTGGCGATAGCTTTGTCGAACTGTTCATTGGTCCAAAAGAAATAATGGATTCCATCGACTTCACCCGGCCTGGGCGGCCTGGTCGTTGCTGACACCGAAAGTTTTACAGCTGGATCTAGTTCTAGCAACCTGCGCACCACCGTGCCCTTACCAACAGCGGTAGGTCCTGCAATCACAGCTAACTTCGACACGCAACTAGCCTAACTAGCCGAGCGCTCGATTGAGTTCATCATTGGCGACAATTACGCCTTTTTGGAGGCCTGCCTTACCGAGTGTCAGAACAGACCTAGAAACTGAGAAAATAACCTGATCCGACTTGGCGCCGAAAATCGCCCGAGCTTCTGATAGTAGTGCCCCTTGGTGTCCGAAGCCAGGTGCCAGAATCGGAACGTTAGAAGCTTCTTGAGTTAGATCGAAGCTAGACAGATTCATAGTCCCGCCCACGACAGCGCCGAATGGTCCAAAACCAGGTCCGTTAAGTTTCTCTAATTGAGCGAACTGATCCGCGGCGAGAGTGCGGTTACCTACCAACGCACCCTGAACTGCCTGACCCTCTGGGTTTGAAGTTGCCACTAGCGAAAAAATACCCTTGCCGCATGTCGACCATTCAGTGAACCCATCCGAGACCGCTCCAAGCCCCAGATAGGGAGAGACTGTAAGGGCATCTGCATACAATCCTGATTTATCTCCAAACCAAGCCTCAAGGTAAGCCCCCATAGTGGTTCCAATGTCTCCACGCTTAGCATCGGCGATTACTATTAGCCCGGCTTCTTTGGCTTCATGTGTCACCCGTTCCAGAACTTCGAAACCCTTCGATCCGAACCGCTCGAAAAAGCTTACTTGCGGCTTGATAACTGCAATGTTTCCAGCACACGCCTCAATCACCGACATGGAGAAACTCAGAAGGCCATCTGGCGAATCCGAGAGCCCCCAATGCCTAAGCAGACTGGCGTGAGGGTCTATCCCGACACACAAGTGACCAGAAGCGGCAAAAGCGGCGGTCAGGCGATCTCCAAAACTATTTAGCGAGGGCATCCGCTCGGTCCTTTGAGTGTTGTTGGAGAGAGCGAACCGCAAAAGGGCCATCGATGACGCGTTCGAATGAGCCAATAGCAGCGCTCAATTGCGCAATTGTGGTGAAAATTGGTTTGTCCGCGGCAGTAGTTGCTGCCCTGATTTCATAGCCGTCTCTTCGCGCTGACGAACCCGAAGGCGTGTTCACAACTACATCCACCTCGCCAGCAGTTATCAAGTCAACAATCGACGGACCGTCGCCGACAGATGATTGCTTTCTAACACTCTCAGCCAAAATGCCGTGTCTTGAGAGAATTGCGGCGGTGCCCTCGGTTGCCAGAATTCGGTAACCAAGTTGTTGCAGGCGTCTGACCGGAAGTAGTACCTGTGGCTTGTCTCGGTCGGCAACGGAGATGAAAATGGTTCCGCTCTTTGGAAGCGCGCTTCCTGCTGCAGCCTGGCTCTTTGCGAACGCGGTTGGGAAATTGACGTCAATGCCCATAACTTCACCGGTTGAACGCATTTCAGGTCCGAGGAGAGAATCTACAAAACGCCCATCCTTTGTGGCGAAACGCTTGAATGGAAGGACTGCCTCCTTGACAGCAATTGCTGACCCGGCGGGAATGTAGGTTCCGTCGACATTAGGCAGATCTCCCGAAGCCTTAAGTTCTGCCAATGACTTACCCACCATCACCAAGGAAGCAGCTTTCGCCAAGGTAATCCCTAAGGCCTTCGAGACAAACGGCACGGTACGAGAGGCTCTGGGATTCGCCTCAAGCACGTATAGAACATCGTTAGCAATAGCGAACTGCACGTTGATGAGCCCTCGAACCCCGATGCCTTTTGCGATTTTCTCTGTAGCAGATCGTACTCGTTCGATTTGGGCAGACGAAAGGGTTATCGGTGGAAGTGTGCACGAGGAGTCTCCGGAGTGGATTCCAGCCTCTTCAATGTGCTCCATGACTCCCCCGACATAAAGCTCAGTTCCGTCATAGATGGCGTCAATGTCAATCTCGATAGCGTCGTCCAAGAAGCGATCTACCAGTAGTGGTGAACCGGGACCAATCAATCCGAACTGAGCTATTCGTACGAAGTAGTCTGCCAGCGATGGCTGGTCGTAGACAATCTCCATTCCTCGTCCACCAAGAACAAAAGAAGGTCGCACTAATACAGGGAAGCCAATTCGGTTGGCTATCTCGGTAGCTTCTTCGAAATTCACCGCGACGCCGTTGGCGGGTGCTAATAGTTCTGCGTTATCAAGGATGTTGCTGAACAGACCACGCTCTTCGGCCAGGTCGATGGCTTCTGGACTGGTGCCGAGAATTGGTATTCCGGCTGCCTTGAGACCCTTGGCGAGACCCAGTGCCGTCTGGCCGCCAAGTTGTACAACTACACCGACGAGTTCTCCAGAGTCGCTTTCTGCATGAATTACTTCAAGCACGTCCTCTAGTGTCAAAGGTTCGAAATAGAGTCGGTCAGATGTGTCGTAGTCGGTGGATACCGTCTCCGGGTTGCAGTTGATCATGATGGTTTCAAAACCCGCGTCGGAAAGGGCAAATGACGCGTGCACACAGGAGTAGTCGAACTCAACTCCTTGGCCGATTCGGTTTGGACCAGAACCGAGAATTACGACCTTCTTGCGACTAGAAGGAACCACCTCAGTCTCCTGCTCATAGGTTGAGTAGTGGTAAGGAGTTAGGGCTGGAAACTCACCGGCACAGGTATCGACAGTTTTGAAAACAGGACGCATACCAAGTGAGTATCGAAGCGATCTGACTTCTTCCTCTCTGAGGCCACGAATTTGGGCTATTTGAGCATCCGAAAAGCCGTGTTCCTTAGCGATTGCGAGAACGTCTGAGTCGAGTGAAGAAGCTTCTCTAACGTCTTCTGCAATTTCGTTAATCAGAACGATTTGATCGATGAACCAAGGGTCGATCTTCGTTGAGTCGAAGACTTGTTCTGCCGAAGCGCCTAACAATAAAGCCTGTTGGACTTGGACGATACGTCCATCTGTTGGGATCTTGATTGCTTCAAGTAGAGACGCAACTGACTCTTCGGTCTTGTTCCAGTGGAACGAGGAACCCTTCTTTTCTAGTGATCTCAGAGCCTTCTGAAGAGCCTGAGAGTAGTTACGACCAATGGCCATAACTTCACCGACGGATTTCATGGTGGTAGTCAAAGTTGCATCGGCAGCGGGGAATTTTTCAAACGCAAAACGAGGAACCTTCACCACAACGTAATCCAGGGCTGGTTCGAAACTTGCGGGAGTAACCCCAGTTATGTCGTTAGGGATCTCATCCAGGGTGTAACCAATGGCCAGTTTCGCTGCAATCTTCGCTATCGGGAAGCCGGTTGCCTTTGAAGCAAGCGCTGAGGATCTTGAGACCCTCGGATTCATCTCAATGACTACTACACGACCATTGTCTGGATCGACAGCAAATTGGATGTTGCATCCTCCGGTATCGACTCCAACAGCACGAATTATGTCGATCGATATGTTTCGAAGATTCTGGTATTCGCGATCGGTAAGAGTTAGTGCAGGAGCGACGGTAATCGAATCACCCGTGTGCACACCAACTGGGTCTACGTTTTCGATTGAACAAACCACAACACAGTTGTCGTTGACGTCCCTCATTAGTTCTAACTCGTACTCTTTCCAACCGAGAATCGACTCTGACAGAAGTACCTGGCCGACCGGACTTGCTTGCAGGCCAGACCCGCAAATACGTTTCAGCTCTTCTTCATCGTGAGCAAAACCAGAGCCCAAGCCACCCATCGTGAATGACGGTTGAACCATTAGCGGGTAACCAAGTTCTCCGGCCGCGTCAAAGCATTGTGCCAGGCTTGAACAAATGACTGATTTGGCTACATCCGCTCCAGCATCTAGAACTAGCTGCTTGAAGATTTGTCGATCTTCACCCTTCTTGATGGCATCGATCTTCGCACCGATTAGCTCGACGTTGTATTTCTCAAGAATTCCCATCTCGTGCAGGCTCATGGCTGCGTTTAGGGCAGTTTGACCACCGAGAGTCGGAAGAATGGCATCTGGGCGCTCTTTCGCAATAATACTTTCGATTACTTCGGGAGTAATTGGCTCAACATAGGTTGCGTCTGCGAAATCAGGGTCGGTCATGATTGTTGCAGGATTCGAATTAACTAAAATGACTCGGATGCCTTCTTCTCGCAACACTCGGCAAGCCTGCGTTCCCGAATAGTCAAATTCACAAGCCTGGCCAATAACAATAGGTCCAGAACCAATTACTAGGACGGATTTGAGGTCTTTGCGCTTAGGCATTTTTAGCCTTTCGATTGTTCTTTATTACGTCAATCAGCCGATCAAACAGGTAGTTTGCGTCGTGCGGCCCGGCTGCTGCCTCTGGGTGGTATTGAACCGAGAAGGCAGGAATGTCTAGACACTCGATACCTTCGACGACATCGTCGTTGAGAGACACGTGGCTGACGCGAACGCGACCGAATCCTTTCGGCGATTCAACTTCAGGCCCGCCATCAATTCTTACGGCGAAACCGTGATTATGAGCTGTTACTTCAACTTTGCCAGTGGTTCTATCCATGACCGGCTGATTGATTCCACGATGCCCGAAGTCAAGCTTGTATGTTTCAAATCCGAGTGCGCGTCCGAGCAGTTGGTTACCGAAACAGATTCCAAAGAAAGGTACTCCAGCCTTCAATACTTCGCGAAGCG
The DNA here is from genome assembly GCA_041303805.1 of Micrococcales bacterium. Lineage (GTDB taxonomy): Bacteria > Actinomycetota > Actinomycetes > Actinomycetales > Microbacteriaceae > Rhodoluna. The sequence continues at coordinate 3,230 of JBFYOM010000011.1, read as the reverse complement.
CATCAACTTGGCCAGAGGCTGTGGATGGGTCCCCAGGTCCGTTCGAATAGAAGACAGCATCGGGAGAGATGGCGAGAAGCTCACTAGCGTTTGTAGATGCTGGAAAAACATGAACTTCAAGACCTCTGGCGGTCATGTTCTGGATTGTTGAATCCTTGATTCCAAGATCTAGAATTGCAATCTTTCCAAAAGTCTGTCCCTCTGCCTCAACCACAAACTTCTCCCCTGTTGAAACCTCGCTACTAAGAGATCGGCCAAGCATTGGCGCGGATTGGCTAATCTCGTGAACTAACTCCGTCACGCTTTTCTCAGCTGCAGGTCCAGAGAAAACTCCACCGCGCATGACACCCTTGTCTCTAAGGTGCCGGGTTAGTGCTCTCGTGTCGATACCGCGGATGCCGACTACGCCGTACTTCGATAGTTCGTCGTCCAGACTACCTTCGCTCCGGAAATTTGAAACGATGCGCGAAGCATCCCGAACCACGTAGCCGGCTACCCAAACCTTCGCCGATTCCTCGTCCGTCGAGTTCACCCCAGTGTTGCCGATGTGCGGAGCGGTTTGGACCACAATCTGTCCCGCATAACTTGGATCGGTGAGGGTCTCTTGATATCCAGTCATGCCGGTGCAAAAAACAACCTCACCGAGAGAGACTCCCTCTTTGCCATAGCTCTTTCCAGTGAACGTACGTCCGTCCTCCAACACCAAAATGGCTTTCGACATTACTGAACCCTCTCTACCAACTCTGAATTTCGTACCGTGAACACACCACGGAACAGTGTGTGAACGACCGTACCCGGCAGAGTCATTCCTGTATAGGGCTGATTATTGCTCCTGCTCTGGCCGCCATCGAGAATCAACCTTTTGACTTCAGGATTTATCAAGACCAGGTTCGCAATTGAACCCGCCAAGATTTCCTGCCCTTGATGTTTCAAGCCACTTATTTTTGCCGGTGTTATTGACATGACTTCCGCAAATCTTGACCACGACGATTTTCCGCTGTCGATGAGTACCAATTGGGCAATCGACGCAGCCGTTTCTAGGCCCAACATTCCAAATGCCGCGGCACTCCACTCACAGTCCTTTGATTCTTCGGGATGTGGAGCGTGGTCGGTACCGATGATATCGATGGTTCCATCGATGAGGGCAGACCTGAGCGCTTCAACATCGTCCTTGGTTCGAAGCGGTGGGTTGACTTTGAAGACCGGATCATATGAGCGCACCAAGTCGTCGGTAAGTAGAAGATGGTGAGGCGTCACCTCAGCTGTAACCTTAACCCCACGCTGCTTACCAAGACTAATTTGCTCAACTGAACCTCGCGTGGAAACGTGACAGACGTGCAAACGGGAACCAGTTACTTCGGCAAGCATTATGTCCCTGGCGATAATTGACTCTTCCGCCACCGCAGGCCAACCAGCTAGTCCGAGTTCGGCTGAAACCGAGCCTTCATTCATCTGGGCGTTTTTGGTGAGTTGTGGCTCTTGAGCGTGCTGCGCAATTACCCCGTCAAAAGCTTTGACGTAAGTGAGGGCTCGACGCATGACCAACGCGTCACTAACGCATTTACCGTCGTCACTGAAAATTGTGACCTTAGCTTTCGACTGGTTCATGCTGCCCATCTCAGACAGCACCTCACCATTTAGGCCCAGGGTAACCGCTCCAATGGGCTGCACTTCTACCAATCCGGCTTCAATGCCTAAACTCTGAATCTGTTCAACGACCCCCGCATTGTCAGCTACTGGCATAGTGTTTGCCATCGCGTGGACTGCCGTGTATCCGCCCATGGCCGCGGCTTTAGAACCGGAAAGGACAGTCTCACTCTGTTCAAAACCGGGCTGACGAAGATGAGTATGCAGATCCACAAATCCAGGAAGCACAATCAAACCTGTGCAATCGATTGTTTCTCCGAGTACTTCCGGACCCACCGAATCGATTTTCTCGCCATTGATTACGACATTGGATGTTTCTCCGGTAGGGAGAGTCACATTCCTGAGAGTGAAAATCATTCCAAACCTCGTTCGCTTTGAGTTAGGTGAAATAAAACTGCCATTCTTGCGCTGACCCCATTGCGGACCTGATCCAAAATCGCAGAATTGCTGGAATCCGCCACAAAACTGTCAATCTCTAGACCCCTGTTCATTGGGCCGGGATGCATGACAACAACCTCTTTGGAAAGCCTTGCGAAACGGTCTCTACTAAGCCCCCAAAGTTTGGAGTACTCGGCTTCACTGGGAAAAAAGGCTGCTTGCATGCGCTCGCTCTGAACTCTCAGCATCATAACGGCATCGAAATCACCAGTCTCGATAGCCTCGTCGAAATCGTAGAAGGCACCTTCTGTAAGCACGACCAGACCAGAGGGCAGGAGTGTCGGTGGACCGATCAAAGTCACTTTGGCACCAAGTGTCTTTAGTAGCAAAATATTGCTTCGGGCTACTCTGGAGTGGGCGATGTCGCCCACAATTGCAATTTTCAATCCAGCTAAATCTGCTCCCAGTGGCGTTTCGGAGAGCTTGACTCTCAGCGTGTAAGCGTCGAGTAGGGCTTGGGTTGGGTGCTCGTGAGTGCCGTCACCGGCGTTTACAACCGAACCCTGAAACCAATCACTAGTCGCCAATTTGTGTGCTGCCCCAGAAGCACCATGGCGAATGACGATTATGTCTGCTGAAATTGCGGCCAGGGTCTGGATGGTGTCCTTAAGGCTTTCACCCTTTGAAACACTAGAACCCTTTGCACTCACGTTTATAACGTCGGCAGAAAGACGTTTCTCAGCTACTTCAAACGAAACTCGTGTTCTTGTGGAGTCTTCGTAGAACAAGTTGACTACAGTGCGCCCTCGTAGGCTTGGGAGTTTTTTGACATCTCTTTCGCCCACCTGGGACATTTCATGTGTGGTGTCCATGAGAGCGATTGCATCTTCACGAGACAGGTCGCTTGCCGAAATGAAATGCCTTAGATTCATCCCTCGATCACCACTGAGTTTTCCTCGTCCGATTCATTTAGACGAACATTGATTCTCTCATCTAAAGATGTAGGGAGGTTTTTTCCGACATAGTCCGCACGAATCGGTAGTTCGCGATGACCACGGTCCACTAGGACCGCTAATCGAACAGAACTAGGACGACCGAAGTCACCCAAAGCATCCAAAGCTGCTCTGACGGTTCGACCGCTGAAAAGAACATCGTCAACCAAAACGACTGTTTTCCCAACAATTCCGGAGGCAGGCAAAACACTC
>JBFYOM010000010.1:0-23262 GCA_041303805.1 Micrococcales bacterium | reverse complement strand
TCTTCCGATTTACGTCTAGGTATTCATCCATGAGACAAATATAGTTTGGTCCTTAGTTCTAAAAAGAATAAAAAACTCCCCCTATTTCTAGAGAGAGTTTTTTACTTCGTGGAGACTAGGGGGGTCGAACCCCTGACCCCCTGCTTGCAAAGCAGGTGCTCTACCAACTGAGCTAAGTCCCCATTGTTTGTTTCTTGCGAAACTAACGTGGGCCTAGGAGGACTTGAACCTCCGACCTCTTCATTATCAGTGAAGCGCTCTAACCACCTGAGCTATAGGCCCTTAGAGCCTTTCTAACTTTACGCTAAAAGTGGCTCTGTCTCAAATCGTTTCTTAGTTGCTGGTGAAACCGATCTTTATTCCGCCTGTGATCTTCGCGATGGTGTTATAGACCAAGGCCAAAACCCCGGTCATTAGCGTTCCGAATACGATGTTGAAGATCGCGAGACCGAAACCAACGCCCAGAACCTGGGGCAGACTGACAGTGATGTCGGATGCGGCACCCGTGATGGTGGTTAGCAGGCCGTTGAGGCTGGAGAACAAAGGAGTGAAGCTCACCAAGGCCCACAGCGCAATAAAACCGACAATGGTTGCAATCCCAAGACCGACGTTGATGGTGAAACCGGTTCTGATTGCTGACCAGAAGTCAATTCGCACAAGCTTCAGCTGAACCTGCTTGGCCGGTGGTACATCGCGCTTCTTTAGGCGGTTGATCATGTTGCTCATTCAGTTACTCCTTCTGAAACGGCTTCTTCTTCGGCGGGCTCTTCGTCACCCTGAGATTCAAGATTACGCTCTGAGTTCTTGGCAAGTCCAATAATGGAGTCACTTTCATCAGGTCTTGCAAAGACAACGCCCATGGTATCGCGGCCTCTGGCTGGAACTTCGGCCACCGCGGAGCGGGCAACCTTTCCGCTTTCGGCTACAACAAGCACTTCGTCGTCCTCGGTCACGATCAAAGCACCAACTAGGTCTCCGCGTCGTTCTTCAAGTTTCGCAACCTTGATTCCAATGCCGCCGCGGTTCTGTGGGCGGTACTGATCAACGGCGGTGCGCTTAGCAAATCCACCTTCGGTGACTACGAATACGAAGGTGCCGTCGGCGTCGTTGATTACCGAAGCCGAAAGCAGGCTGTCGCCCTCGCGGAAGTGCATACCGATGTTTCCAGAAGTGTCGCGGCCCATTGGTCGCAAACTTTCGTCGCTTGCCGAGAAGCGAATCGACATGCCCTTGCGCGAAACAAGCAAGAGGTCGTCGTCTTCGGAAACCAGGATTGCCGACACCAGCTCGTCCTCTTCGCGAAGCTTGATCGCGATGATTCCTCCGCTCGAGGTGCGAGCGGTATCGTAGGCGGTGAGTTCGGTCTTCTTCACGAGACCAGACTTGGTCGCGAGAACCAGATAAGGGGCAACGGTGTAGTCCTTCAGGTCTACAACCTGTGCGATCTTTTCGTCTGGCTGCAGAGCGAGCAGGTTAGCTACGTGCTGACCCTTGGTGTCGCGACCGGCTTCAAGAACTTCGTGTGCTCTAGTGCGGAAAACGCGTCCCTTGTTTGTGAAGAACAGTAGCCAGTGGTGAGTTGTGGTCACAAAGAAGTGATCGACCACGTCGTCGGCTCGAAGGTTAGCACCCTTCACGCCCTTGCCGCCGCGGTGTTGCTGGCGGTAGTTGTCGCTCTTGGTGCGCTTGATGTACCCGCCGCGGGTTAGCGAGATAACCATTTCCTCCTCAGGAATAAGGTCTTCTGCGCTGACGTCGCCGTCTAGTCCGGCAACAATCTGACTACGACGGTCGTCGCCATGGCGAGTCACAATTTCGTCTAGTTCGTCCTTGATGATGGTCTTCTGGCGAACTGGGTCGGCGATAATCGCCTTGAAGTCAACGATCTGGGCCTCAAGTTCGGCTGCTTCGTCGATGATTTTCTGGCGTTCTAGTGCGGCAAGCTGGCGAAGCTGCATGTTTAGAATCGCGCGGGCCTGCAATTCGTCGATCTTTAGTAGGTCGATTAGTCCGTCTCGGGCATCTTCAACCGACTGGCTCTTTCGAATCAGTGCGATCACTGCGTCAAGTGCATCGAGAGCCTTTAGGTAACCGCGAAGAATGTGGGCACGCTCTTCGGCCTTGCGCAAACGGAACTGAGTGCGGCGAACGATTACTTCAACTTGGTGGTTGATCCAGTGGGTTATGAAACCGTCGATGCTTAGGGTGCGAGGAACACCGTCGACAAGAGCCAACATGTTAGCGCTGAAGTTTTCCTGAAGCGGGGTTAGGCGGTAGAGGTTGTTTAGAACAACTCGGGCTACGGCATCTTTCTTCAAAACAATTACGAGACGCTGACCGGTTCGCCCAGAAGTTTCGTCGCGGATATCGGCGACGCCCTGAAGGCGACCCTCGCGAACCAGATCAGCAATCTTGAGGGCAAGGTTGTCCGGGTTCACCTGGTAAGGAAGCTCGGTGACCACTAGGCAGGTGCGGTTGTGGAGTTCCTCAACATTGACGATTGCACGCTGAGTAATCGATCCGCGGCCGGTTCGGTATGCCTCTTCGATGCCCTTACGACCGAGAATTGTTGCTCCGGTTGGGAAGTCTGGGCCCTTGATGATTCCGAGAAGCGCTTCAATCAGTTCTTCTTGGTTAGCGTTCGGGTTTTCCAAGGCCCACTTTGCACCCGCAGCAACTTCGCGAAGGTTGTGAGGTGGGATGTTGGTGGCCATACCAACCGCGATACCGATCGAACCGTTTACAAGTAGGTTCGGGAAACGGCTTGGGAGAACCGTTGGTTCCTGGGTGCGGCCGTCGTAGTTGTCTTGGAAATCAACGGTTTCTTCGTCAATGTCGCGAACCATTTCCATGGCGAGCGGAGCCATGCGGCACTCGGTGTAACGAGGAGCAGCAGCAGGGTCGTTACCCGGGGAACCGAAGTTACCCTGACCGGAAACCAGTGGGTAGCGAAGGTTCCAGTCTTGAACCAAACGAACTAGGGTGTCGTAAATAGCAGTGTCACCGTGCGGGTGATACTGACCCATGACGTCTCCGACAACGCGTGAACACTTGCTGAACTGCTTGTCTGGGCGATACCCGCCATCGAACATTGCGTAAACAACACGGCGGTGAACCGGCTTCATGCCATCTCGAACGTCTGGCAGCGCGCGACCAACGATAACGCTCATCGCGTAGTCGAGGTAGCTTCGCTGCATTTCGACCTGAAGATCGACCTGCTCTACGTGGTCGTGGCCCTGTGGGGTGGTAGTTTCGTCAGCCATTTGTAATCTCTTTTCTCAGCACTTGCCTAGATGTCTAGGAAGCGCACATCCTTGGCGTTGCGCTGGATAAAGGTTCGGCGACCTTCGACGTCTTCACCCATCAGGGTTGAGAAGACTTCATCGGCCATTGCTGCGTCGTCCAGAGTTACCTGAAGAAGTGTGCGGCGAGCTGGGTCCATGGTGGTTGACCAGAGTTCGTCGTAGTCCATTTCACCTAGACCCTTGTAACGCTGGATCGAGTTTTCTTTCGGAATACGCTTTCCGGCAGCCTGACCGGCTACCAACTGCTGGTCACGCTCTTCGTCTGAGTAGACATACTGGTGTTCCGCGTTGGTCCATTTGATTCGGTAAAGCGGGGGTTGAGCTAGGTAAACGTAACCGTGCTCGATCAGTGGACGCATGAAGCGGAACAGCAGTGTCAAAATCAGGGTTCTGATGTGCTGTCCATCAACATCGGCGTCGGCCATTAGAACGCACTTGTGGTAGCGAATCTTGGAGATGTCGAATTCTTCGCCAATTCCAGTTCCAAATGCGGTAATTAGCGACTGAACTTCGGTGTTACCGAGAGCGCGATCTAGGCGAGCACGCTCAACGTTCAGAATCTTTCCGCGTAGGGGCAAAATTGCCTGCGTTTCTGGGTTACGCCCGCGCACGGCTGAACCACCGGCCGAGTCACCCTCCACGATGTAGATTTCCGAGAGTTCTGGGTCACGGCTCGAGCAATCGCGAAGCTTTCCTGGCATACCGCTGGTCTCAAGAATTCCCTTACGACGGGTTGCTTCGCGAGCCTTTCGAGCTGCTTGCCGAGCGGTTGCTGCCTGAATTGCCTTGCGGATGATGTCCTTAGCTTCGGTTGGGTGTGATTCCAGCCAGTCACCGAGGTGTTCGTTCACCATTTTCTGCACAAAAGCCTTGGCTTCGGTGTTGCCTAGCTTGGTTTTGGTTTGACCTTCGAACTGAGGCTCAGAAAGTTTGACCGAAATAACGGCTGTGAGACCCTCGCGGCAGTCGTCACCAGAAAGGTTTTCGTCCTTTTCTTTCAGAAGGTTAGTGTTTCTCGCGTATTTGTTTAGGAGAGAAGTAAGAGCTGCACGGAAACCTTCTTCATGGGTTCCACCTTCGTGAGTGTTAATGGTGTTCGCGTAGGTGTGGACGCTTTCGTTGTAGGCGTTGGTCCACTGCATAGCAACCTCAGCCGACAGGTTCTTCTCCGGGGTCTCTGCCTCGAACGAAATAATCTCCTGGTGAACAAGCTCACCCTTTTTGGACGCGTTCAGGTAGTCAACGTAATCCTGAAGACCACGTTCGTAGTGATAGGTGTCGGTGCGATCGCTTCTTTCGTCGAACAGGACGATTTTTAGGCCCTTGTTTAGAAAGCACATCTGCTGAAAGCGAGCTCGGAGAGTTTCGTAGTCGTATTCGACGGTTTCGAAAATATCTGGGCTGGCTAGGAACTCGATTGTGGTTCCGGTGTAGTCGGCCGGCCCACCCTTAGCTAGAGGAGCATCTGGAACACCGATCTGATAACTCTGGTTCCACAGAAAACCTTCGCGGGCTACCTGTACTTTGAGTTTTGTGGAAAGGGCGTTTACGACCGAAGCGCCAACACCGTGCAAACCACCAGAAACCGCGTAACCGCCGCCGCCAAACTTTCCACCGGCGTGAAGGATCGTCAGAACTACTTGAACGGTAGAGATCTTCTCTGTTGGGTGCTCAGCAACTGGAATTCCACGGCCGTTGTCCACGACTCGAATCCATCCGTCTTTGGTGATGGTGACGTTGATGGTGTCACAGTAACCGGCTAGCGCTTCGTCAACGGCGTTATCAACGATTTCATAGACCAGGTGATGCAGACCTCTTGGGCCTGTGGAGCCGATGTACATTCCGGGGCGTTTACGAACTGCCTCGAGACCTTCTAGAACCTGGATATTTCCAGCTTCGTAATTACTTTCTGCGGGTGTAGACATGCGGTTACTGCTCCTTTTTACCTGAGTTAGTCCCACACAACTGCGGCCAATCTGACCGACTTAAATTCGGGGTTGCTAACCATCAAATTTTACCCCGATAGGTAGGCAAAATGGTGGATGTGGAAAGCTGGTTTTCCCGCCATTTATAGCGGGTTTTCACTATCCGTACGTGTCTCGGGGGCCTCGACCTGGCACCGATCTAGGACCGCGCTTAAACGACGGTCCCGCGGGCCCTAAAAGTTTGATTTCCTTTACCGGAAGCGATGGGTAGTCCGCCTTTAGTTTCTGGAGAATTGTTTCCCGCATTAGTCGAAGCTGGGTTGCCCAAGCGGTTGAACTACAGCGAACCGTGAGGACTCCATCTACGAGTGTTTCTGGGGTCGATTTCGCTGCGGTGTCTTCTCCAACTATTTTGGACCAGCTGTTAAATAGCTCGGCTTCACCAATTTCTCCAGTCCATTTGAAGTCATTAATCAGCGCGTCCAGGGTGGCGCTAGCCGAGGTTGGCTCCCGACCCTTATCAAAGGGTCGCGTTCCGCCTTTTTTCTTCTTTTCAATGATGCGTTTGGCGTCGCGGCTCAACCTGCCGGTTACAGCCTCACGCATGCGCCAATAAAACTCTTGGGCGAATCCATCATTCTCAGACACTCGTTACCACGCCCTTGGAAACCTCGAAAACCGTTGCCTTAAGGCTACTCGGAACGTCCTCTCTCACGGCGGCGGTAATGAAAACTTGCTCATTGGTTGACACTAGGGCAGCAAGGCGATCGCGGCGACCTGAGTCAAGTTCAGCGAAAACATCATCAAGGATGATGATTGGATCACCGGTTCTGCTTTCGTCGGACAATAGACGGGCAGATGCCAGGCGAAGCGCCAAGGCGTAAGACCACGATTCACCGTGACTGGCATAACCTTTAGCAGGCAAGTCTCCGAGGAGGAGAACTAGATCGTCTCGGTGCGGGCCGATTAGTGTGATGCCTCGCTCCAGCTCTTTACCGCGTACGAATGCTAATTTTTCGCGATAAAGCTCTGAAACTCGGTCGACATCTTGTAATTCAAGGAATTCAAGCTCCGCTTCCTCGAAATCATCCACTACAGAGGCACCTAGGAGTGAGCTTTTCATAAGAATTTTTGGTTCGTTGTTGCTGGTGGCTATCGCCTGGTAGGCGTCAGATAGATAAGGTTTGATTTTTTCGAGCAGTTTTAGACGCTCGATTACAATTTCGGCCCCAAATTTCACCAAGCTTTCATCCCAAGCATCCAATGTGCTCAGCGCGTTGCCTTTAGTTCCGGTTGATCGGGCCGTCTTCAAAAGTGTGTTTCTCTGTTTTAGGACCCTCTCGTAATCACTCATCACCCCGGCCAGTCTGGGTGCGAACTGAACTAGTAGTTGATCGATAAAGGCTCGACGGTTTGAGGGGTCGCGCTTAACTATGTCTATGTCTTCTGGAGCAAAAACAACAGAATTAATCGTTCCTAGGATGTCGCGCATTTTCGGAATCGGAGATTGGTTGATGCGTAATTGGTTTTGATTGTCGCGATGCAGCTCTAGGTCAACCAAAACATCCCGGTTGTCGTGTGAAACCTTCAATCTCACCACTGCACTCGGGTGATCTTTATGAATCAGTGGCTGATACCCGGCAACCCGGTGTGAATTCAGGGTGCTGAGGTACTCAATCGCTTCCACGACGTTGGTTTTACCTTGACCATTGGGTCCAACCAGTAAATTGACACCTAGTTTGGGTTCAAGTTCAGTGTTTAGGTGGTTCCGAAAATGCGAAAGAGTGAGGTGTTTAATAAACATCCCTCACCCCTCGCGATCAAAAATTTGTTATTCAGCCTTTTTTACTGCGTGGCCACCGAATTGGTTTCTCAGCGCAGCTACAGCCTTCATTGCGGGTGAATCATCCTGGCGACTAGCAAATCTTGTAAAGAGTGATGCGGTGATTACCGGCATTGGCACGGCGTTGGCGATTCCCTCTTCAACTGTCCAGCGGCCTTCGCCTGAGTCTTCAACGTAACCGCGAATGTTAGATAGGTGCGGGTCTTCTTCTAGCGCGAGGACCAAAAGATCCAACAACCAAGAACGAACTACGGTTCCTCGCTGCCAGGCGGCAAATGTTCCATGGACATCTTTGATGATGTCTTTCTTTTCCAAAAGCTCGTAGCCCTCGGCGAAGGCCTGCATCATCCCATACTCGATGCCGTTGTGAACCATCTTTGCGTAGTGGCCTGCTCCAACATCTCCAACGTGCACGAATCCTTCTTCGCGCTTACCTTCTGGGCGCAGCGCGTCGAAGATTGGCATAGCACGCTCCACTAGAGCGGCATCGCCACCAACCATTAGGCCGTAGCCGTTTTCTAGACCCCAAACTCCTCCGGAAACACCGCAGTCGATGTACCCAATTCCCTTTTCGGCTACCTGGGATGCATGACGCGCGTCGTCGGAAAATCTGGAGTTTCCACCCTCGATAATTAGATCCCCCGGATCAAGGTACTGTTCCAATTCGTTAATGACGTCATCGGTGGGTTTGCCGTGCGGCACCATAACCCAGACAGTTCTAGGTGCTTCTAGGGAAGAGACCAGAGCTTTGATCGAATCTACATCAGGATTGCTATCTGCTGATCTGGCGTAACCCACAACTTCAATACCCTTATTGCGCAAGCGCTGGCGCATGTTTCCACCCATTTTGCCAAGGCCAATGAGACCAATCTTCATTTGGTTATCCTTCTATTTCTTTTTAGAGTCGGTGTGGCTGAAGAACGTAGCGGAAGTTGTCTGATTCCTTGTCGTCCTTGGAATTGTGGCTTGAAATCAACACAGGGCTTGGTTTGTTTGGGTTGCCGTTGTTCATAAAAGAAATCTTTGTAAATTCTGTGCTCACACCGGCAAGACCATCAATTACGTATCTCGGCCTTAGTTTTATCGTCTTCGGCTCACCCGTCAATTCAATGGCTACAGCCTCTGATGCCTGTGCTACTTCATTCTCCGACGCCTCTAGAACTAGTTTGCCGTTCTGGAAATCACAAACCATGGCAACATCATTTTCTAGTACTAGACCAACGCGACGGGTCGAGTCGATTAGATCTTGGGTGTTGACAATGGCGAATTCCGGGGTGGCTTCCTTTGGAAGGTGTTCCTTCACGTCCGGGTAACGACCCTTTATTAGTAAGGACGTGATGGTGCGGCTATTTGCCTTGAACGCAATTAGGCCCTTCGCTTCGTCGTTGTTGATAGATAGAGTGAGCTCCCCCTGGTGACCGAAGGTCTTGGCAACCTCATTGAGGGTTCTCAGAGGCACAACAGAGATGTAGCCGACTAAGTCATTCTTTCCAGACCATGGAACTTCTTTTACTGCCATTCGGTTTCGGTCGGTACCCAACATTGAAATATTCTTCTCTTCAACTTCGAAGAGGATTCCATTGAGAGTCATTACGTGATCGTTTTTTGCCACTGCAGGGTTTAGTTGGTGGACTGCCTTTGAGAATTCTTCGCCGGAAACAGTGATGCTGGTTGCCGGGATGTCTGGAAGGTTTGGGTATTCTTCGACTGGCATGGTTAGGAGCGCGAATTTAGAGGCTCCACATGAAACCTGAACCTTATTTCCTTCCAAAGAAACCTCGATCGGAGCATTTGGAAGTTTTGAGGTGATTTCTGAGAGTAACCGACCCGAAACTAGGACGCGGCCAGGCTGCTCGACTTTTGCGACAATTTCGACCTGAGCTGAAACCTCGTAATCGAAAACCGAGAGTCTCAATGCATTGGCATCGGCTTCGATCAGGATTCCATTAAGAATTGGCATTGGAATTCGCTGAGGCAAAACTCTAACCACAAAAGAGACAGCTTCGTTGAAAGCGTCGCGGTTGACTTGAAACTTCAAAACATTGCCCGTTCTCTAAGGAAAGTATTACGAATGCCAATTCTGCCACAAATAGTTTCGCCGTCGTTTACCCCGATTATTTGTTATTTAGATCAATTTAATTTCTTTCTTTAATAATCTTCTTAACGCCTGTGGAAAATGTGGATAAGTACCTAGCACTCAAATAAATAAAAGGAACTACAACGTTGAAAGTTGTTAACAGACCTGTGGACAAAGCTGTGGATAACTATGTGGCCTGTGGAAACAATATTTTCAACTAACAGTCAACTTTGTTTTGTTCATATGTTTTATGGAGAAGTTAGACACTTATACACAAGTTATCCACAGATATTTATTTAAATTATTTGTGTTTTGCCTTGATTGTGTCCGTCAAATCAGCGACAACGTTGTAGATACTCCGGCGTTCGCTCATCATTTCAGCAATCTTCTTAGCTGCATACATGACAGTGGTGTGGTCCCTATTACCAAAAAGCTGGCCGATCTTTGGTAGTGAAAGGTTGGTTTGTTCACGGCAAATGTACATAGCCACCTGCCTGGCAATAGCTATCTGAGAGACTCGTGAATTACCGGATAGTTCATCCACGGTTATACCGTAGTAAGCGGCTACAGCGTTCATGATTTCTATCGGGGTGATCATTGTTTCTGATTCGACTGGTGAACGGTCCTTGAGAACCGTCTTCACCAGGTTCATGTCGATTGGAATTCGGCTCAGATTGGCGAATGCAGTAATACGAATCAGCGTTCCTTCAAGTTCGCGAACGTTACTCGAGACGCGTTCAGCGATGTATTCAAAGATTTCATCTTCTACGCGAACCTTATCCAGCTCGGCTTTTTTGCGGAGAATAGCAATGCGTGTTTCCAGTGCAGGAGCGGAAACCTGAAGCATTAGCCCCATCTCAAAGCGAGATCTCATTCGGTCTTCAAAGCCGGTTAGTTGATTTGGCGAAACGTCGCTCGAAATAACCACCTGTTTGTTATTGCGATAAAGATTTTCAAAGGTGTGGAAGAACGTCTCTTGAGTTTGATCTTTTCCTTGTAGGAATTGAATGTCATCGATAAGAAGAATGTCTACTTGGCGGTATTCGTCCTGGAATTCGTGGGCCCTGTTGTTCGCAATCGCATTGATGTAGTGATTTGTGAATTCTTCGCTCGAGACGTATCGAACCTTGTAGGTCGGGTAAAGAGCCAAGGCTTCATTACCGATGGCATGCAATAGGTGTGTTTTACCAAGCCCACTGTTTCCGTGGATAAAAAGTGGGTTATAGCCCTGGGCCGGAGCATTGGCGACTGCCCAGGCAGCCGCTCGAGCAAAGGAATTGGACTCACCAAGGACGAATGTTTCGAATGTGTACTTAGGGTTTAGCTTGGTCTCGAACCCGTTTACCACAGGTGTGTAGCTCTGGCGATCCGCGGTTCTGGCTTCAGAAACCGGGTCTGTCGCTGTCGCCTCTACGAAGTTTGGTTCGATGTCGGGGTTTGTGGTGACCCTGAATTGATACGACGTGCCGTCGTCGGAATTCAGAAGCAGAGACTCTTCTATGTAACTTCTTACACGCTGGTCGAGCATCGATCTGGCCAGATCGTTTGGCACCTCTAGATAAAGAGTTTCACCAATAATTCCCTTGGCCTCAGCCAATTCCAGAAAACCCATCATCGGTGGAGTAATTCTTGGATCATTCTTGAGAGTTTCGAGTGTCGCCTGCCAAATTGAAGCTGTCTTCAATGAATCGTCCATGCGCACTCCTTTCAACTACTCTTTTAGGTTATCCACAACCTTTTAACTTGTGGATAACTTGTGGATAACTAACATAAATCTTAAATACTTATCCACAGGCTGTAAACCAACAGAGTAATTCTGGTAAAGAAGTCCAATGAAAAGCAAATCGAATCGGCGTGTCATCGACTTATTTTTTTGTGATGGTGTATTTGCTTAATTTATTGATCAAATATCGTTTCTAACTTGACCAAACACCTGTTCAACCCTTAGGTTTAAAAGGTTGCTCGTCATCAAGTCTGGTCGAGCCCCAAAACACCAGCCGGGATTCCGGCACTAACCGCAGGCTTGAACCACAGATTTTGGAGTGATCACCAATGTCAAAGCGTACATTTCAGCCGAACAACCGTCGTCGCGCAAAGACTCACGGATTCCGCCTACGCATGAAGACTCGTGCCGGCCGTGCCATCTTGGCAGCGCGTCGTCGCAAGGGTCGCGTAGAGCTATCGGCCTAACCTAAAACTCGGTGCTCGCCAGAGTAAACCGAATTCGTTCGGGTGCAGACCTTCGCACCACGATGAGTTCAGGAAAACGCATCACAGGCCAGGCAACCGTCATCTACCTAAAGCGGGATGAGTCTTTGGCTCAGTCCCGTTTCGGTTTTATTGTCAGTAAATCCGTCGGAGGAGCAGTCACCAGAAATAGAGTCAAGCGCCGATTGAGATCGATTGCCAGGGACATACTCGCATCCCGTTCTTCTGGATTCGATTTGGTTGTTAGAGCTCTACCATTTGCGGCAGATGCGGATTGGAATAGACTTCAACAAGAAGTTATGGACAGCGTGAAGACGGTGTTCAGCGAATGAGAATGGCTGCACTCATAGTCAGGTTTGTTTGGTTGCTTCCGAGGAATTTCTTTGTTGCTTTGCTGCTGGGTTACCGAAAGGTGATCTCGCCACTATACGGAGATGTTTGTCGGTTTTATCCAACTTGCTCTGCCTACGGGCTTGGCCAGGTTCAACAAAGAGGTGTGTTGCTGGGTTCGGCTGCAACGCTTTGGCGAATCCTTCGCTGCAACCCGTGGTCATCAGGTGGAGTGGATTCTGTGAAGCCTGGAGCCACCTACTTCAAAGTTTTGCCGAACGGTTTTGTAGTACCTAAGTAGAAAGAACATAAATGGATTTACTTTGGCCTATCAAGTGGGTTGTTGAACTGCTCCTTGTGGCATTCCACAACTCATTCACTTTCCTAGGTATGCGAACCGACGACGGATTTACCTGGGTCCTTTCAATCGTTGGAATGGTGTTGGTTGTTCGAGCCGCTCTAATCCCGCTATTCGTGAAGCAGATCAAGAGCCAGCGCAACATGGTGCTTGCACAGCCCGAAATTGCAGCCCTTCAAAAGAAATACAAGGGAAAGACCGACCAGGAGTCGCGCCAGAAGATGGCTGCCGAGCAAATGGAAATCTACAAGCGAACCGGCTCTAACCCGATGAGCTCCTGTCTTCCGCTACTGCTTCAAATGCCGATCTTTACTAGCCTGTTTTTCGTTCTGAGCGACGCCCAGCAACAGAAGAACGGCGTAGCTTTCATGGTGGGCGATTTGCCTCAATCCTTCGCACAGGCAGAGTTCTTCGGTGCACGCCTTGCTGATACCTTCATAACCACCGAAACAGTAGAGGTTCGAATTCTCGCTGCCGTGATGATCGTGGTCATGACCGCTACGCAGTTCATCACTCAAAAACAAATCATCGCCAAGAACCAGAACCCTGCGAGCGTTCAAAACACCCAGTACATGCAAACCCAGAAGATTATGCTTTGGGTTTTCCCAATCATCTTCGCGATCTCGGGCATCAGCTTCCCGCTCGGCGTTATGTTCTATTGGCTAACTTCCAACTTCTGGACCATGGGCCAGCAGTTCGTGGTTATTCGGAGCATGCCAACAGAAGGCTCGAAGGCTTGGCACGATCGCCAGGCCCGTTTGGCAGCAAAGGGTAAACTTCCCGCTGCCCCTGAGACCCCCGAAGAAGAGACCCCGCGCCAGCGCACCCAACCGGTTCGCAAGCGCGGCAAGAAGCGTAAGTAAATAGGAGAAGTACAAGTGTCAGATAAAGACGAGACCCAGGTCGAAGCCACGGAGCTAGAGCAGAACTCTGAGGTGCCCGAGCAATCAGTTAAGGCCCTCGAAGAAGAAGGCGACATTGCGGCCGATTACCTCGAAGAGTTACTTGATATTTTCGATTTAGATGGAGACATCGACATCGACGTTCGCCAGGGCCGCGCGTATCTAGAGATTTCCTCTGAAGTGGGCGGCAACTTGCGATTGATTTCAGAGCCAGACACCGTAGAGGCTCTCCAGGAACTGACTCGTTTGGCCGTCCAGGTTAAGACAACCAGTTTTAGTCGCCTGATTCTGGATGTTGGCGGATCTCGTCAGAAGAGAATAGACGAACTCACTCGTGTTGTAAACAAGGTAATAGAGAAGGTTCAGTCTTCGGGTGAGGCGGTACCAATGAAGCCAATGTCATCCTACGAACGTAAACTCGCACACGACATCATTGCCGCCGCAGGTCTTAGCTCTGAGTCAGAGGGCGAAGGTAGAGATCGTCACATCGTGGTGAAGACCGCCTAGTTTTGGTATTCGAAGGGGTCGGGCCATGGTCCGACCTTTTCTTTTTGAAATGTTTCACGTGAAACATAGAGGATTTATTTGTAATGACTGATGAAGAATTTATTGTTGAGGTCGAGCCACCAGAGGCTGCCTTGATCTTCGGTGACCGGATTGAATTGGCTAGAGCATACGCTCAGGCTTTGGTTCGGGACGGGAACGTTCTCGGATTGCTCGGGCCTCGAGAAATGCCGCGCCTTTGGTCTCGCCACATCCTCAATTCGGCGGTCGTGGCCGAATTGGTCACTCCAGGTCAATCAATCGGTGACATTGGTTCTGGAGCCGGATTACCAGGCATCCCTATGGCTATCGCACTGCCCCAAAACAATTTCACTTTGATCGAACCCATGGAACGCCGTTCTGATTGGCTAAATGATCTTGTCGCCGAGTTAGGGCTCTCCAACGTCACCGTTCTGCGTGCTCGGGCTGAAGAAGTGGGAGAAGTCTTCGACGTCACCACCGCCAGAGCAGTTTCCGCGCTTCCAAAACTTCTACGCATGTGCGTCCCTTTGACTCGTCACGGAGGAGAGGTCCTGGCTCTAAAGGGCTCCAAGGCGGCGGATGAAATCGAAGAATCGAAGAAGCTTCAGAAGAAACTGGGCATAAAAAGCTTCGAAATGGTTCATACCGGTGTCAAATTTCTACCTGAGCCCACTTTGGTAGTTCGAACTAAGTTAGTCTGACTTGGGGGAAGTTTTGGAGAACAGCATGTCTAAATCGGAGTTGGCGGAGGCCACAGCGGTTACCAAACCATCGGTAACACCTGGTTTGGGTTACCCAGCAAACCGCATCGAGGAAAGCCCAGAGCCCACCGGTTGGCAGCACACCGTTGCGAATGGTGAATTTGCCAATGTTTCACGTGAAACAATGGACTAAAGATGACTGAAACCAACGACACACCACTCGCTCAAGAATTGAGCCAGAGCCTGCTTCGTCTGGCTGAGATCGACCAAGCGACTATTTCTAAACCCCAGAACACCAGAGTCTTTACCGTTTCTAACCAAAAAGGTGGCGTGGGAAAGACCACGACTACCGTAAACATTGCCGCCGCTCTAGCGAGCAAGGGAATGCGCGTACTCGTCTTAGACCTAGACCCTCAAGGCAACGCTTCCACGGCACTGAACATCCCTCACCACGCAGAGATCAAAAGCCTCTATGAAGTCTTACTTGGTGAAGCGGAACTAGAAGACGTAATCCAGATTTCTTCGGAGCTTCCTGGTCTTTACTGCGTTCCGGCAACTATTCATCTCACCGGTGTTGAGATGGAAATAGCATCGGCCGTTGCTCGTGAGCAACGCCTAAAGACTGCAATCGAGCGTTACCTAGAAACCACGATGACGCCGCCAGATTACATCTTTATCGACTGTCCACCGAGCCTCGGCCTACTCACAATTAATGCCTGGACCGCCGCTCGTGAAATTTTGGTTCCAGTTCAGTGTGAATACTACGCACTGGAAGGAACCGATCAGCTACTCAAGTACATCGACTTGGTTCGAAAGCAACTGAATCCAAAGTTGGAACTTTCGACAGTATTGCTAACAATGTACGACGGAAGAACCAGGCTTGCTGAAGACGTGGTTAATTTCGTGAGAGCCAAGTTCCCCAACATGACCCTAAACTCGGTAATTCCCCGTGCCGTTAGAGTTTCCGAAGCACCTAGCTTCAACAGAACAGTAATCACTCACGACAAACGCTCTCCAGGTGCAATCGCTTACCTTGAGGCCGCAATCGAGATCGCACAAAGAGGAGAACAACTTGGCAGATAAGCGTATTGGTCTTGGCAGGGGCATCGGTGCACTCATCCCAACTTCTGACAACCCAAATGAGGCACCAATCGATGTTTTCTTCCCCGCTGGAGGAAGTCAGGGCGAGAACCTAGTCGCGGTTCCCGGAGCTCGATTTGGACACCTAGATGTGTCGGCTATTCGCCCGAATGCCAAGCAGCCCAGAAGCGTTTTCGAACCAGAAGCATTTGCTGAACTGGTTCACTCGATCAAGGAGTTGGGTGTTCTCCAACCCATTGTGGTCAGGTCGATTCCCGGTGAATCCGGCAAGTATGAGCTCATCATGGGTGAGCGTCGTCTTCGCGCTTCCAAAGAGGCAGGTTTAAAGAAGATCCCTGCGGTTATTCGCGAAACCGCCGACGAGAACATGCTGCGTGACGCACTTCTTGAGAACCTTCACCGCAGTGACCTGAACCCACTTGAAGAGGCCAGCGCCTACCAGCAGTTACTTGAGGACTTTGGGATCACCCAGGAGGAGTTAGCCAACAGAATCGGACGCTCTCGCCCAAAGATCACCAACTCGATTCGCCTATTGAAACTACCCGCTGAAGTTCAGCGAAAGGTGGCAGCTGGCGTCCTGAGTGCTGGACACGCACGAGCTCTGCTCTCCGTCGAAGATTCCGCCCGCCAACTGGCGCTGGCCAACAAGGTAGTCAGCGAAGGCCTCTCGGTGCGCAGCCTTGAAGAGATCGTGGCGATAGCCAAGACCCCCGGAAAAGGCACAGGGAAGGTTCGTCCTGGTGGCCGTCAAGACATGCTGGCTGGGCTTGCTGATCAGGTCGGAGATCACCTGAGCACTAAGGTCAAGATTTCAATCGGCAAGGGCAAAGGAACAATCGTCATCGAGTTCGGCAGTGTCGACGATTTAAAGCGAATCGTCAGCGAAATTGGAGTAGATGCTAAATACTAGACTCAAAGTCTAATTTAGCCACGTCCTCTGATGGCCGCCTCGGCCAATGAGTAGTAAACCTCTCCGAGAGAGTGCCCGTCAGCCAAAATTGATTGCGGAAGCAACGAGGTTTCGGTCAGCCCTGGCAGTACATTTGCCTCAAGGAACCAAGGACTGCCCTTTTTATCCACAATCAGGTCGATTCGGGATAGGTGTCGAAGCCCCAATGTTTCGTGAGCCGCCACAGCTAGCTTGGCCGCTCGCTCAGCCACTCCTTTACTGAGCCTGGCTGGAACAAAGTAGTTTGTCTCGCCTGGTGTGTAGCGCTCCGAGAAACCGAACTGACCGCTCGCCGGAACAATTTCAACCGCAGGCAGGGCGATTGGCCCAGCACCTAGATCGATCACACTGATTGCCAACTCAATTCCTTCAACGAATTTTTCAATAATCGCCACATCGCAGTAAACATAAGCGTCGATCATGGCTCGAGAAAGCTCCGATTGTTTCCGAACAATAGTGACACCCTGAGCCGAACCGGATCGAGCTGGCTTAACCACGACGGGAAATGCGAGTGCTGAGGAAACCGCCGCTAAAACACCCTCGGCATCTAGTTCGCGAAAGGATTCTTTTGGCAGAGTGACAGAGTTTGGAGTCTGAATTCCAGTGTTTTGAACAAGAACCTTGGCAATCGACTTATCCCAGGCCAAGCGAGCAGAACTAGCAGTGGCGCCAACGAAAGGAACCCCGGTCAAAGCCAGAATGTCCCGCAGGGCGCCGTCTTCTCCGGTGGCTCCGTGCAGACAGGGCCAAATGGCATCTGGTTTATCTTTTTTGATGTTGGCGAGAAGTTCTGCATCGGGTTCGCGAATGATTACACTGGCTCCGCGCTCGGTAAGAGCATCGGCTACCCGGCGGCCAGACTTAAGAGAGACTTCTCGTTCGTGCGAAATACCGCCGGCCAAAACCAAAATTCGCAACTTGCCGCCTTGTTTAGCTTTGGGAATCATTTGTTGCCCCCTTTTGGTCCGAATGTATCAAGTAGCTCGGTCTGACGATTAATTACGGTGGCTAAGCGTTGGATTCCAAGCCTGATCCGCTCTGGCGTCGGATAGGAATAGCAGATTCGCAGTTGGCTATGGCCGGTTCCGTCGCCGTAAAAAGCCGTCCCAGGCGTATAAGCGACCAACTCCTTGACAGCTAGGGGCAGCATGGCTTTTGAATCGACGCCCTCTGGGAGATTCACCCAAAGATAGAATCCGCCGTCGGGCTCTGTTGTTTGTAGGTTTGGCAGGAACTCCCTCACGGCGGCCAAAGCTGTGTCTCTTCGCTCCCGATAGACACCTCGGAAAGTGTCGATTTGGCCCTTCCAGTCGGAATTTGAAAGATACTCGCTGATCATCATTTGTGAGAACGAACTTGGGCATAGGATTGCCGACTCTTGCGCCAGTACGAGCTTGTCACGAATGGCGGGTGGGGCCAAAACATAGCCAACCCTGAATCCCGGAGCCAAAATCTTAGAAAAAGACCCTAAGTAGATGACGCCTTCGTCGTCTAGCGAACGCAGAGCGTCTGGAACTGGCTTGTCGAAGTAGAGCAGACCGTAAGGGTTGTCCTCGAGAATCAAAATGTGGTGCTTTTTGCAAAGTTCGATAATCTTCGGACGTCTTTCGGCAGCAAGGGTCACTCCCGATGGATTTGCAAAGTTCGGCACTAGGTAAAGGAACTTAATCGTGCGGCCAGCTTCTTTCAGGCGTTCGATAGATTCTTCCAGTGCTTCTGGCGACATCCCGTCGTTGTCGGTGTAAACGTGCTCAACATGAGCTTGGTAGTGTCGGAAAATTCCCAGGGCACCAACATAGCTTGGCCCTTCGGCCAACACCACATCTCCCTCTTCGAGAAACAAGCCACTCAAGAACTCAAGCCCGTGCTGAGAACCGGTGGTGACTACGATGTCTTCAACGGAAGAGCGAATGCCCTCAAGAGCCATGATTTCGCGAATCTGCTCACGAAGACCGGCATCGCCCTGACCTCCGCCATATTGAATCGCCAGGTCGCCCTTTTTGGCCATGAGGCTCGAATAAGACTTTTCCAGCAAATCTTTAGGAAGTGCAGAGACATAGGGCATTCCGCCGGCCAACGAAACAACTTCGGGGCGGCTCACTACAGCGAAGAGCGCTCTTACCTCTGAAACGGATAATTCATGCGCACGCATGGCATAGGAATCCAACCAAGGATCAAGGTTGTTGCCAAGATTTGCGCTCATGACATTCAAGCCTAACCGCGGAAACGGAGGTTTTAAAACTAAATGATACCTTCGAGGTCGGCCAGAAGAGCCGGCTTTGGCTTAGCGCCAACCATTTCCTTCACCACGACGCCGTTCACGAACACCTTCATCGCTGGAATACCGGTGATCTGGTATTCGGTAGCCAGGTGAGGCTCCTCGTCGACGTTCACTTTAACAATTTCAATTTTGTCGGCATATTCCGTTCCGATTTCATCCAGAATCGGGCTCACCATTCGGCAAGGACCACACCATTCAGCCCAAAAGTCGACCAAAACCGGCTTCGGGTTGTTGATGACGTCGGCGGTGAAGCTTTCTGCAGTTACGTTCTTCGACATGGATCCTCTTTCGTTTAGCGTGAAACTATGCGGTTAGGTAGTGCTCTGCATCTAGGGCTGCGACACAACCCGAACCGGCGGCGGTAATCGCCTGTCGGTAGGTTGGGTCGATTACATCGCCACAGGCGAAAACACCTGGGACGTTGGTTTTGGAAGACCGACCGTCAACCTTGATGAAATGGTCTTCCGAAAGTTCAACCTTGCCCTGAACTAAACCAACGCGTGGGTCGGAACCGATTGCAATGAACAGACCGGTTACCTCTAGGTTGCTCTTCGAGCCGTCAACGGTGCTTTCGATAACCAGACCCTCTACCTTGCTTTCACCCTTGATTTCGGCTACGGCAGAGTTGTAGATAACTTCGATTTTTGGGTTTTCGAGAACGCGATCGACCATGGTCTTTGAAGCCTTGAAGCTATCGCGACGGTGAATTAGGTAAACCTTAGACGCAAAACGGGTTAGGAACATCGCCTCTTCCATCGCCGAGTCTCCGCCACCGACCACAGCGATTGTCTTTTCGCGGAAGAAGAACCCATCGCAGGTAGCGCACCAAGACACTCCGTGGCCGGAAAGCTCTTTTTCACGCGGCAAACCAAGTTCACGATAGGCGGCTCCGGTGGCCAAAATCACTGCCTTGGCTTCGTAGGTTTGCCCGCTTCCGGTCTTCACGATCTTTACGTCCCCGTTTAATTCAACTTCGGTAACGTCGTCGAGAAGAACTTCGGTTCCAAATCGTTCCGCCTGCTCCTGCATGGCGTACATGAGATCTGGGCCCATTAGCCCGTTAGGGAACCCGGGAAAGTTTTCTACTTCGGTGGTCTTCATTAGTTCCCCACCGGGTTCAACCGATGACGCGATCATTAGCGGTTTGAGACCGGCGCGGGCAGTGTAGATGGCGGCCGTGTAGCCGGCGGGGCCAGAGCCAATGATGATTACTTCGCGCATGATTTTCCTAATGGTTTGAACTTTGGGGTTAACACAAGTTTATCGACGGCGTATTCCCGTCATGGCGGAGCGAACTTCGTTATTCCCCATGGCCAGCAGTGCTGCTAAGTAGGTGATTCCAGCCGCCAGACCGACGAGCGCCGAAGAGACCAATGCGTTCACAATCCCCTGCATAGCAAAAGAGCTTTCCGAAACCCCTCCAAGGGCCCAAAGAACTGCAACACCAACTGCGCCCGACAGGATCGACGCCACGACGATTTTCGCGCTGTCGGAGAACAAATTACCGTCAGAAAGCTGTCCGATTCGCTTCCTTAGCATCAGCCCAGCGACTATGGCCTGAACGGTAAAGCTTGCCGACATCACCAACGAGATTGCAGCAACCAAAGCAGCAGCTGGCACCAACGCGGCCGCAACGTAAGCGCCCACGATAAACACCAGAATCTGAATCGTGGTGAACACAAACGGACTCTTAGTGTCTTCGAGGGCATAGAAAACCCGCTGCAACATGAAGTTGATGCTGAATGGAACCAAACCAATCATCATTGCTACCAAGACAAGACCTAGTGCGGCCGCCGGGTCGTACTGCAGGGCAAACACGCGGCCTATCGGGTAACTTAGGACCGCCATAATGATGGCGGCGAAAGTGCTGATCAGGATGATTAGACGAAGTGCCTTGTTTAGGTCTTTTTTGAGCTCCACCCAGTTACGCTTACTGGCGTGCTCACTCATCCTTGTGAAATAAGCCGTTGCGATTGAAACGGTTCCAATCGAGTGCGGAATCATGAATATCAACCAAGCGGTGGCTGCAACCGCGACCGATGCAATTCCAACCATCACACCTTCACCACCAACAGAATTTCTGGCCGCGAGGGTCGATGAGGCCAAGTTGGTTTGAACCAGTCCGCCAATTTGTGTAATTACGAGCATTGCCAGAGTCCAGCTGGCTGCCTTTAGGGCGGGCCTAAGACCAAGACCGCGCCATTTGAAGTTGAAGGTGAAACGAAGCCCGATTCGCTTCCAAAAGAACAGCAGGATTAGTGCTTGAGCAGCAACGCCGGCGGTGGCCGTGCCAGCTAAGAGCGCTATCGGTTCCGGCTGTGACCAATCGATTGAATCGGCTCTACCCGCGCCAAACCAAGCAATGAAGGCGATCAATCCCGCGATGGCAACAAGGTTGTTTAGAACCGGAGCCCACATAAATGGGCCGAAAGAGCTTCTCGCGTTCAATACTTCGCCAAGAATCGAGTACAGACCGTAGAAGAACAGCTGAGGCAGACACCAATAGGCAAAAGCGGTCGCCAGGGCCAGAGTGTTTTCGTCCCAGCCGGTTGTGTAAATGCGCACCAAAACCGGTGCCAAAACCGTGGCCAGAACAGTTATTGCGGCGAAGACCAGGATGATTATGGTCAAGAGCCCGTCGATGTATCCCTGACCACCGTCTTTGCGAACTCTGGCTCTCACAATTTGGGGAACCAGCACTGCATTAAGTAGCCCACCAACCACGATGGCGTAAACATTGTTAGGCAGTTGATTGGCGACACCAAATGCATCAGCGGCGAATGTTGTAATTCCAATCGCGTATGCCAGCAGCACGGTCCTGACCAAACCGAGAATCCGCGAAACCACGGTTCCACTCGCCATAACTAGCGAAGACCGGGCGATACTCACGCGGAACGCTTCCTGCGCCTAAGTGTTCTAATCGTTCCCACGACCAGCAAAATCAACACAAACGAACCCAGTGAACCAATTGCAATTGCCTCGAAGTTTCCGAGAACTTTCATCTCGATATTGAGGCTGTTCCCGATTCGTACCCCAGAAAAGCTGGTTAGCCAAACGTTCAACGTAACTTCACCATTGGCAACCGCTTGAACTGGAACGGTTGCATTTAGAGTGCTATTGGCAGGGACCACCACGGACGTGGTTCGGGGTAGGCGCACCCTTAGGTTTGATGTGCTCACGTGAATCAGCACACGAACTTCGGTGTCGTAGTTGTTTTGAACGAGAATCGGAACCCGTGAGTCCTGCGAAACCAGGTTGATGTTGGAGCCTTTGACAATCTTTATGTCGAAATCGTTTTCGCCAGCGACCGCGGGGGAAATCACTGCCAACGAGAGCAGCGCGGCCAAAAACAGAGCGGAAACCTTCTTGAATTTCATCACTGCGCTCGTTCGTACCATTCGATTACTCCGCGAGCCATGCGCTTCTCGTTTTCGTGTGAAAGAACGGAATTAAGCTCACCCAAATCAAACCACCGCGCTTCGACAGCTTCTTGATTCGGATCTCCGGTTACATCGAGGCTCCCCCCGGTTTGCCGAAGCAGGAAATGATGCACAGTTTTAGCAATCAACTTGTCTGGAGTGTAGAACTCGTAGTCAATTGAACCTAGGGGAGCCACAACTTCCGACATGATTCCGGTTTCTTCGAAGACCTCGCGAACCGCGGCTTGCTCGATACTTTCTTCGCCCTCGGGGTGCCCCTTTGGGACACACCATTCCAGAACCGAGCGACGCCTTTGCAGTCTTCCAATCAATACAACCTTTGGGGAACCGTCTGCGGCGAGAACAAATCCTCCAGCCGAAGTCTCTTTGACTTTCGGCAGTCGCTTGCGCTCTGGATTTTGGTTCATCACCCAAGCCTAAACCTGTGGAACACTAGAACCCATGCAGAGCGTATCCGAAGCCCTCAAAAACCTTGAGACCACCACTAGTAACGCGCTCTTCACCGAACTCGGAAAACGCTTCAACGACGCTGGGCATGAACTGGCTCTCGTCGGCGGCCCGGTTCGTGACGCTTTCCTAGGACGCACTGCTCCAGACATCGATTGCACCACCTCGGCGAACCCAGATCAAATCCTTGAAATCGTTAAACCATTGACCTCTGCCCACTGGGACATCGGTCGTGCATTTGGAACAATCGGTGCCAGGTTTGGAAATGACACAGTCGAAATCACCACTTATCGAGCAGATCAGTATTCGCTTGATAGCCGAAAGCCTGAAGTGGCGTTTGGCACGGATTTAAATGAGGACTTGTTTCGCCGCGATTTCACAATCAATTCGATGGCACTTCGTCTTCCCGACAAAACCTTTGTTGACCCATTCAATGGGCTGGGCGACCTACTCGCGGGAATTATCCGAACTCCCGGAAAGCCCGAGGACTCGTTCAGCGACGATCCACTCCGAATGCTTAGAGCCGCCCGATTCGCCAGCCAGTTGGGATTTGAGATCGAATCGGCAACTTTCGAAGCCATGAAAGCAATGGCCAGCCGAATCGAGATTATTTCTGCGGAGAGAATCCAACAGGAATTGATCAAGTTGATGCTTGGCAAGTACCCTCGCAAGGGTATTACTGCTCTGGTTGATTCGGGTTTGGCCGAAATCGTCCTGCCGGAACTTCCAGCCCTAAAGCTCGAGGTCGATGAACACCACCACCACAAGGATGTCTACGAGCACACGCTCACCGTTGTGGAACAGTCAATCGACTACGAAAAGGATTACGGGCTGGAGCCCGATTTCGTGCTCCGCTTCGCTGCACTACTC
>JBFYOM010000009.1:0-24151 GCA_041303805.1 Micrococcales bacterium | reverse complement strand
GAATTCAATGTCTCGAAGACCGCCTGGGCCGAGTTTGATTTGTCTCTCTGTTTCTTCCGGGTCGATGTTACTGAGAACTCGTTCACGCATGACTTGAGCGGCTTGAACGAAACCCTCGCGGCCAGCCGCACTCCAAACTAGAGGTTGAATCTTTGCAAGATATTCTTTAGCAAGAGACTCATCGCCGGCGGCATATCTGGCCTTCAGGAGTGCTTGAAACTCCCAGTTTTGAGCCCAACGCTCGTAGTATGAAAAATGCGAATCTACCGTTCGCACCAGCGCGCCCGACTTACCTTCGGGTCTCAGGTTCACTGCTGGTGGTGTCAAGCGCTCGCATCATTCTCGTTGCCAGCTTTGTTGCCACATCAAGCGCCCGAGTCTGTTCCAAATCTGGACTGCCCGAGTCTGCAACGAAAATCACATCGACGTCGCTGATGTAATTAAGCTCCCTTGCGCCACATTTACCCATTGCAACGACGGCAAGGCGAGTGTTGTCGACCTCGAGCTGGGAGAAAGTCCCGTGATCTCTGGACGAAACCAACTCGATCCGGGCGACGGCTATTCCGGCTTGCAGTGCTTCGGTCGCCAGATCAGAAAGATGCCTAGAAATGATTTCAAAATCTTGCTGAGGGTTTTCCAGGGCAGCATCGAATGCGACTAAGCGGAGTAATTCTCGTCGGTAGTTCAGGCGAACAGCAGCCCAAAGTGTGGTGGTTTCGTTCGAGTTGCATTCTCGAATCGAATCGGTGAAAGACTTTCCCAACTCTTGCACTGATGGAAGTTTTTCCTGCTTCACATCCAAAACTTCGAGCAACTCGGGGCGTCTAGTGAGGAGATCCACCATTGCACTTGAGGCTCCTAGCGTTCGAATCAATCGATACGAACTCTTAGCGTTGCTTAGAAGTTTTCTTATCTGAGGCCCATTGCTCTCGGCTAAAAGAATTAAAGCATTCAGTGCTTGATCCGGGTCGGCGGCTAAACCTAGTTCCGCTAGAACTGACCTACCGTGATTTCCGACTAAGGCTACTAGCCGTTCCAATTTGGCAAGGGCGCCCTCGAGTTCTACGAACCCGTACTTGGCAAGCTCGGAGAGTCCAAGGTTTGCCATGTTGCTTTAGAGAGTCTCGAGGTTACGCTGCAACTCAAATGGCGTAACCTGTGAGCGATACTCGCTCCATTCACGACGCTTGTTGGCAAGTACGTAACTGAAAACCTCTTCACCGAGAACCTCGGCAGCCAATTCTGATTCCTCAAGTTTGCGGATAGCGTGGTCCAAACTCTGTGGAAGCGGCTGAATTCCCATGGCACGACGTTCAGAGTCGGTAAGGTTCCATACGTTGTCTTCGGTCTCGGGTGGAAGATCATAGCCTTCCTCGATTCCCTTCAGTCCAGCTGAAAGAATCAGGGCGTAGGCCAGGTAGGGGTTTGCTGCTGAGTCAATAGCTCGGTACTCAATTCGAGAACTATTTCCCTTGTCTGGCTTATAGAGCGGCACTCGAAGCAGTGCGGATCGGTTGTTGTGACCCCAACAGACGAACGAAGGAGCCTCTCCTCCGCCCCAAAGGCGCTTGTAAGAGTTCACATACTGGTTGGTAACTGCGGTGATTTCAGGTGCGTGATGCAGCACGCCGGCCATAAACTGGCGGGCCGTCTTGGATAAGTGATACTGGCCGCTGGCATCGAAGAATGCATTGGTGTCACCTTCAAACAGAGACATGTGGGTGTGCATTCCAGAGCCAGGGTGTTGCGTGAACGGCTTCGGCATGAAGGTCGCATAAACACCCTGCTCAATGGCCACCTCTTTAATCACAGTTCGGAACGACATAATGTTGTCGGCCATGGTTAGTGCGTCAGCGTAACGAAGATCGATTTCATTCTGACCGGGGCCGACTTCATGGTGGCTGAACTCAACAGAAATGCCTAACTGCTCGAGCATTTGAACAGCACGACGACGGAAGTCGTGAGCGGTTCCACCAGGGACGTTGTCGAAGTATCCGGCTTTGTCGACTGGTATCGGCTCGCCATCGGCATTTAGCTGTGAGGACTTAAGGAGGTAAAACTCAATCTCTGGGTGGATGTAAAAGGTGAAGCCCATGTCGCTTGCCTTACTCAGGGCACGACGGAGAACATTTCTCGGGTCTGCTGCGGCTGGTTGGCCATCCGGGGTTTGGATGTCGCAAAACATTCTGGCGGTTGGGTCAATCTCGCCACGCCACGGCAGGATTTGAAAGGTTGAAGGGTCGGGCATTGCCAACATATCCGCTTCATAGGTTCGAGCCAAGCCCTCGATTGCGCTACCGTCGAATCCCAAACCTTCGCTAAAGGCGCCTTCAACTTCCGCAGGTGCGATTGCTACCGACTTCAGGGTTCCGGCAACATCGGTAAACCAAAGTCGAACGAATTTGACCGAGCGTTCCTCGATGGTTCTTAGAACGAAATCGCGCTGTTTATCCAATGGGTATGCCTCTCTTATTGCCTACTACTAGGCTAGTCGTTATGCCCTTTATTCGCCTAGCCATGGCTCAAAGTAACCCGATCGTCGGTGACATTTCGGGCAACGTTGCAAAACTAATCGAAATGACCAAAGACGCGGCAAGAAACGGCGCGAATCTGGTTCAATTCGGTGAGATGTGCATAACCGGCTACCCCGTTGAAGACCTAGTGACTCGAGAAGCATTTGTCGAGGCTTCCGAGCTCGCGGTTTCGGAACTGGCGCAAACCCTAGTCAACGATGGCTTGGGCGATGTCGCCGTCGTGGTTGGAGCACCCCGCAAAGCCAAAGAGCCAAATGGTTGGGCGATCGCAAATAACACCGCCTACGTTCTTTATCAGGGTGAGGTTCTGACCAGTTACAGCAAGCACCACCTCCCCAACTATTCAGTTTTCGACGAGTATCGAAATTTTGTACCCGGCAACGAAACGGGTTTCTTCGAGCTCTTTGGAATGAAGTTTGCCCTAGCCATCTGCGAGGACATTTGGCAGGATGGCGGACCCGTTTCCAGAATCAGTGAATTCGGAACTGATTTGACCCTGGTATTGAACGGCTCGCCTTTCGAGGTTGACAAGGACGACCGTCGACTGCAGCTTGTAAGAAAGCTTGCCGCCCGCCAAGGTACTGCCGTGGCTTATGTAAATCTTGTGGGTGGTCAGGATGATTTAGTCTTCGACGGTGACAGCCTTTTCGTTACAAAGTCAGGGAATCTGGTTGCACGCGGCGAACAGTTTGCCGAAGACATCGTGCTAATTGACTTCGACGGTGATAATGCAACTCTGGCGAGTGAACACACCCAGACCAAGTCGGATGACCACTGGCAGGCCTGGAATGGCCTCGTCCTAGGGCTGAGAGACTACGTGAACAAGAATGGCTTTAAGTCTGTGGTTCTCGGACTGAGCGGTGGAATTGATTCTGCTGTAGTGGCAACCATTGCTGCTGACGCTATCGGCTCGAACAATGTTTACGGCGTCTCAATGCCGTCGAAATACTCTTCTGATCATTCCAAGAGCGATGCCGAGGTTTTGGCAGGAAATCTAGGCTGCAACTACGAAACCGTTGCCATAGAAACCATGGTCTCGGCTTTTGAGGCTAATCTGCAACTATCTGACCTGGCTTCTGAGAATCTGCAAGCAAGGATGCGAGGGGTCATCTTGATGGCCAAGAGCAACACCGACGGACACCTGACGCTTACCACTGGAAACAAGACCGAGCTTGCCGTTGGTTACAGCACTATTTACGGTGATTCCGTGGGCGGCTTCGCCCCCCTGAAGGACGTCGAGAAGACTCTGGTTTGGGAGCTTGCTAAATGGAGAAACGAGTGGGCGAAAACCCGAGGTGAACTACCTCCAATTCCTGAGAACTCGATTGCCAAGCCACCCTCCGCAGAACTGAGGCTGGACCAAACCGACCAAGACTCTTTGCCTGATTACGAACTGCTTGACGCGCTACTGGATGGCTATGTCGATAAAAGACTCAGTTTCGAAGAACTCGTTAACCAGGGTTTCGATCCCGCCATAGTTGAGAAAATAATTGGGCTAGTTGATCGAGCCGAATGGAAACGTCGTCAAAGTGCAATCGGTCCGAAAATCACTGGAATGGCCTATGGGCGTGACCGAAGACTTCCAATAACAAATAAATTCAGAGGATAAAAAATGGCAGCGGATCGTCTTATTTCGTCAGGTGGACCTTGGGAAGCCAAAATTGGCTACTCCCGAGCAGTTGTCGCTGGTGACTACGTTCACGTTTCCGGCAGCACAGCTACTGTCGACGGAGAGTTGCAACACAAAGGTGACGCCTACCAGCAAACGCTAGTGACCTTGGAAACTGTAATTGCTGGTGCCTTGGCGCAAGTTGGCTACACCCTGGAGGACGTCGTCAGGACTCGGATTTATCTAGCCGACGCTGCCGACATGGACCGTGTTGGAGAAGCGCATGGCAAGATCTTCGGCAACATTCGCCCTGCCGCAACCATGCTCGCGGGAATTCAATTTATCAATCCAGAGATGCTGGTTGAGATCGAAGTAGATGCCTGGAAGAGAAGCTAGTGACCGAGAACACACCCAAAGTTGTTAGAACCTCAACGCTGCTCGAGTTCAAACAGCAGGGCAGGAAAATCGTTTGCCTCACCTCATACGATTCAATAACCGCTGGAATCTTTGATCGTGCCGGTGTCGATGTGATTCTGGTGGGTGATTCCGCAGCCAATACCGTCCTCGGCTACAACTCAACTCTTCCAATTACCGTAGATGAGATGATTCCCTTCGGTCGCGCGGTCGCCGGTGCAACCGATCGAGCACTAGTTGTTGTCGACCTCCCCTTCGGCAGTTACGAAACCGGCCCGGAAGACGCACTCGCAAACTCGATTCGAGTTATGAAGTCCACCAATGCTGCCGGTGTGAAATTAGAGGGAGGCGTTCGCAGTTCAATCCAGATTCGAGCATTGGTTGACGCCGGCATCCCGGTCATGGGGCACATCGGTTTCACGCCACAGAGTGTGAACGTTCTGGGTGGCTTCAAGGTGCAAGGGCGTGGAGCAGGAGCCGAAGAGCTGATGGCCGATGCACTTGCAGTTGAGGCAGCCGGAGCCTTCGCAGTGGTTTTGGAGATGGTCCCTGCGGAACTCGCGACCGAAGTTAGCCGGAAACTTTCCATCCCCACAATCGGTATCGGTGCTGGTTCTGGGACCGACGGTCAGATTCTGGTCTGGCAAGATTTTGCTGGTCTCCACGACGGCAAGACTGCAAAGTTCGTCAAGCAGTACGCTCAATTGGCTGAGGTGCTGTCCGAAGCCACAAGCTCTTATGTAACTGACGTTCAAAAGGGATCATTCCCAGCCAAGGAACACGAATTCGACTCTTAGTCTTCGTCTTCGGATTCCCAATGACGAGAACGGTCAGCAAGAGTTTCTAAGGCACGGCTGGCCTCCTCTTCGGTCTTGAACGGCCCGACCCGAAAAGGAGCGGCGGATAGCCGTCCAAATTCAACCGAGTTGGTTTTCAAGTTAAACCAGAACTCCTCGGGATTACCCGAAGAGTCCAGCGGATGTTTACCCAAGGTAACTCCTAAAATTGAGACTATGCCCAAGGATAACGCTGGACACCTAATAATGGGTAAAGTCTCACCCAAGCTTTCGGTAAAAAAGGGTATCGTTCTACCCGAGTACGTCGGCAAAACAGCTCCGACACCGTTCAAGGGCAGTGACGTAAAGACCCCGGATCAGATTGAAAAAATCCGTGCCGCTGGAAAGATTGCCGCTGGCGCTATCGAAATGCTTCGGTCAGAGGTTAAACCTGGTGTCACTACTGACCAGCTCGATAGGTTAGCGCATGAATTCGTCCTAGACCACGGTGCATTCCCTTCTACTCTGGGTTACCGCGGGTATCCGAAATCGATCTGCGCCTCCGTGAACGAAGTAATTTGTCATGGCATTCCCGATGACACTGTTCTAGAAGACGGAGACATTGTGAACATCGACATCACCGCCTACCTAAATGGTTTCCATGGCGATTTGAACCACACCCTCGAGGTTGGTGA
This sequence comes from Micrococcales bacterium, assembly GCA_041303805.1. GTDB lineage: Bacteria > Actinomycetota > Actinomycetes > Actinomycetales > Microbacteriaceae > Rhodoluna. The sequence goes on along the minus strand of JBFYOM010000009.1, from coordinate 18,123 downwards.
AGTTTCCGAGGACGTTCACAACCTGGTTGAACGAACCCGCGAGGCGCTCGAACGAGGATTACTTGCGGTGGCTCCCGGTCGAGCCGTGAACACGATTGGTCTCGCCATCGAGAACTACGCCAAACGATTCCAATACGGGGTTGTCAGGGATTTCACGGGGCACGGCGTTGGAGAGGCGTTCCACTCAGGGCTGATCATCCCTCACTACGACAGCGCACCCAACTATTCGACAATCATGGAGGTGGGCATGGTTTTCACGATTGAACCGATGCTTACCCTAGGTACCCATGAATGGGACATGTGGTCAGATGGTTGGACCGTAACCACGAAAGACAAAAGCATCACTGCTCAGTTTGAGCACACCCTTGCCGTAACCGAAAATGGTTACGACATTCTCACCCTCCCGTAAGGCACGAACATGGCAAAAGTATCTATTGGTATTGACATTGGCGGAACTGGAATCAAAGCCGCCCTGGTGGATGAAAAAGCTGGACAATTAGCAGGTGAACGGTTACGCGTCGAGACACCGGAAGGCGGTCGACCAGACGAGATTGCAAAGGTGGTTCGTTCGCTAATTGAGAGTCTCGATCCAAAGGGACAAGCGAATTCTGTGGGCATTTGCTTTCCAGCAGTTGTACAGCATGGAGTCACTCTTTCGGCCGCCAATGTGTCAAAAGAATGGATCAACCTGGACGCCGACAAACTATTCACAAAAGTGGTTGGTCGTGAGGTGCATGTCATCAACGACGCCGACGCCGCTGGTGTAGCCGAAATGAAGTTCGGTGCGGGTCGAAAAGAAACCGGATTGGCAATACTCACAACACTTGGCACCGGAATCGGAACAGCACTTTTCATCGACGGAGAATTGATTCCTAACACCGAGTTGGGTCATCTGGAAATCGACGGTGTTGATTACGAAACCAAGGCGGCCTACTCGGCTAAGGAACGAGAAGAACTTGATTGGGAACAATGGGCTGCTCGATTGCAGCGCTACTATTCCAAACTTGAGGCTTTATTCACCCCAGACCTGTTCATCGTTGGAGGCGGCGTCTCAAAGGAACACGAGTTTTTCTTGCCGCTTTTGAAACTAAAGACTCCGATTGTTCCTGCCACACTAAAGAACAATGCGGGAATCATCGGCGCGGCGCGGGTGGCCAGCAAAAACAGTAAGTGAGTGGATGGGTTGACCGATACGCCGGGTTCTGTCGTGAGCGATCATCTATCTACGATTGCCGTTACCGACAACCTCTAGCGGTCTACCCGAAAGCTCGAGCGAGTAGCTCTCAAACACTTTCTGTCTGACCTTGCTCCAAGTGAGGTTTACCTAGCCGAAACGGTCACCCGAATCGCTGGTGGTCTCTTACACCACCGTTTCACCCTTACCGTTTGCACGGCGGTCTGTTTTCTGTGGCACTATCTTGCGAGTTGCCTCGAGTGGGCGTTACCCACCACTTCACTCTATGGAGCCCGGACGTTCCTCGTTATTGCTAACGCGATCGCCTAGTCAACCCATCCAGTAACAACACTACCGAACAGTGGTTATAGGTGAGCTGTAAAGTTTGCGGTTACCAATTCGCTGTGGTTTTCTCCCCAGTGGCGAATGATGGTTACGGAACATGGGGCCACCTGCGGCTTCCAATAGCCTGAGCGATCTGCGCCAAGACTCAAAGACAAGAAACCTCGAATCGGCATTACGTGTGCTACAACGACTATAGATTCCCCTTCCAAGGTTTCCAAAATGCTTTTTTGCGCTAACCGAATGCGTTCGTCAAACTCCATGAGGGATTCACCCTCAGGAGGAGAAAGCTCCCACGAACCTCGCCAAGCTTGAAATTCTTCAGGCCATTCGCTCGCAACTTCGTCGTTGGTATGCCCATCCCAGAGACCAAAATCAATTTCTCGCAGCAGCTCTTGCGTATCCACTTTCAAATTCAAACGATCTGCAATTATCGACGCCGTGTCTTGAGTTCGGTTCATCGGAGAAGCCAATATTTTTGTTGGTTTCGGAATATGCGAAAAAGGGCCACTCCTCCCCATCTGAGAAATCAAGGTTGCCAAGCTAGCGGCATCCGCTCGCCCTAATTCAGAGAGATGAGGATCATCTCCGGAGCCACCTGAGATTTGATGCGATTCGGTGAGTGCGGTCCTACCGTGCCTAACTAAAATAAGCGTCGTTAACTTTTTAGTGACGTCGCCCGGGGCCCGAACGGAGCTGGGCAAACTCGGATTAACTTCAAGCTCCTTCCCAGAAAAAAATTCAACATCAGTGAAATGTCTTACGGAATCAGCCTCAGCATCCATTGCCTCATTGGCGAGAGCATCTGCTCGGGAGTTATCTTCACGTGGAATCCACTGCCACTTTACGTTTTTACCTGCAACCAGACGCTGAACCTCGATTGCTAAAACCTTCATGTCTGGATGCTTGATCTTCCAGTTACCCAACATCTGCTCTACGACGAGTTTGCTGTCCATTCGCACAAGAACCTCGGCGTTTGGATTCAGCTTGAACGCTTCGACTAGCCCGTTCAAGACTCCCTTGTATTCGGCCACATTGTTGGTGGCCACTCCCCCAAAAACCGCGATTTCAACCAAGACTTCGCCTGTGTTTGCGTCAATGACGACGGCGCCCGAACCAGAAGGACCTGGATTCCCACGACTACCGCCGTCGGCTTCTACAATAAGTTTGAGTAAATTCATCGAACTATAAATGCGTCACAGTTTGGGCAGTTCGGAAGGACATCCTCCGGTTTGGCCATAATCGCGTCGAACTCCACACTGTTGATGGCAAGCCGGCAAGCGGAACAGTCCCGACCGAGCGTCTGGGATACGGCAAGACCCCTTTGAGACTTGCGGGTGTAAGCCTCGACTAATTCTGAAGGCAGAGACACTGCCAACAATTCACGTTTGCTCTGCAGTTCCGCTGTTTGGGCCTTTGAGGCTAGCGACTTACGCTCTAGAGTCGCCGTTTCATTCTCTAGGTCTTGCCCAAGTATCTTCCTAAGTTCAGCGAACTCGGAAACCAATCGGGTCGCGGACTCGATTTGTTCTAGAAGTTCCAGTTCCAAGTCTTCTAAGTTTTCCTTGCGTGCACGCAAACTTTCAATTTCTGACTGTATTGCTTTCAATTCACGGTCGGTTGACACCGTCTTACTTTTGGCCTCGTCCAAGACAAGGCGATCGGAGACCAGCTTTTCATCCGATGCAACTTTAGAAGCCTCGGAATTTAGGTGTTCAAGATTTGAACTCGCATTTAGTAGCCCCTCTGATGCGTCCAGAAGTTTGGCTCTAAGGGAAACGATTTCTTCATTAGATGCCAGCTGGGCAAGGTCTTTTTGACTCCTTGAAATCAAAACGTCCAGCTGGAAAAGTTCCAGCAAATCTTGCTGCTCGGCTTTGGTGGCGTTAGTCATTTCCAACCTCTTCTGTCCATGGATCGGTAACGAGCAAACTGGCTAGAACCTCTAGCTCTGAAATTGTTTTCAATCTTTCGCATGCAGATTCAACCCAAAGAGACTCCGCTGCAAAGTGTGAGACGTCAATGAGTGAAAGTTTCCCATTTCGTCTCGGTGCAGACACTGAATCCAACGTTGGGTGGTGGCGCAAATCGCTGGTCACATAAACGTCCGCATCAGACCCGATTACCGTCGGAAGAAAACTGTCGCCAGCCCCACTGCAAACCGCAACTTTCGAAACTAATTTCAGTGGTTCTCCGGCGAAAGCAATCTTCCGAGCAACGTTTGGAAGATTAGCCGAAACCACCTTCGAGAACTCCCTCAAAGTCATTGGCTTCGCTAATGTGCCAATCACGCCATGACCAAAACTACCCGGCACCGCAACCAAGGGTTCTAGGTCAAGTAACCCAAAACGCCTAGCCATGACAGATGAAGCACCGTCTGATTGAACGTCCGCATTTGTATGGGCGGCAAAATTTGAAATACCTGCCCGGTGCAGCATCGCGACTAGGCGGCCTTTGAGTTCCGTTTCCGCGAGGTAGTTCACGCCTTTCAAAAGCGCTGGGTGATGGGTCAGGATTAGTTGGCAGCCATTAGCTTGCGCTTCTTCAATGACGGCCTCGGTAAGGTCCACAGAAACCAACACTTTTGTTACTCGAGCTGATGGGTCGCCAACTGTAAGACCGACTCGATCCCACTCGTCAGCCGACTCTGCAGGCCAAAACCCTTGGAACCTCTCAAGTATTTCCGAAAGCAGCACTACTAGTCGACCACTACGTCAACAAGGTCATAGCGGCGTTCTTCAACTGCCCGAGTTTCCGCCTGCTGACGAAGAATTCGCGGAATCGCGGTGATCACAGTTAAGACAAAAGACACCCCAAGAGCGAACAGCGCTGCAATCTCAATGGACATTTCGAATCCTGTGGCGGCACTTAAACTACCCAACCAGGGAGCGACGGTGATTGGTTTTGCAAAAACGATAGCTGAGCTAACGGCAAGCACGAATACCACCATTGCAATCCAGTTGACCGCTCCGTAGAATCCGTAAGCACGGGTAAGAGAAGCGTCGTGGAATTTTCCACGTCGAATAGTCGACTCAGCTAGAACCGCGCCAATCCAAGCGGCGGCTGGCACTAAGAGCAACCCTGTGGCCGAGAATGTGAATGCCAGTGGATCAGAGCTAAAGAGCGCAAGTGCCGCCATCGTGCTTGTGAAAAGTACAACGACGAGAGTTGCCAACCCGTAGCCAACATGATTCACACCAAGAGTCTTGAGAGCCTCGATCAGCTTCATCAAACCTGTGTAAAGCAATCCAATTACTCCGAAGATCGCAAGATAGAGCATCGCAGTTCCAACGATTGGGCCGCCGGTGGATAGCAGGAAGTCGATCGCAAACTGTCCACTAGTCAAATTCCTCAGGTTAAATAATGCAGCGACATGACTGAAGACTAAGAGCGGGAGGACTGCCCCAAAAATGAAAATTGGCCAGCCCAGACGCTTCCTTGTTGCACCCCAGCTCGCGATGGAAATTGATTCTCCGTCGACGCCATAGGCGAGGACTGCTGCCAACAGAGCAAAGATAGGCATTCCCACTAGGAACTCTTCGATTTGGAAGACGCCAGCCAACTCTAAGAATTGGATTCGAGGTGTGGTCGAAATAGCGACGAATAAAAACAACCCGAACACAATTAGTGCAAGCGAAATTTTGAGGATTCGCGAGAATTTTCCGCCAAAGATTGCTAGCACCCCAACCAACAAAGTCAAAATCACTGCTGAAATGGAGCCGAGGCTAACCGGGTTGCCATCGCCTAGAGAAAAAAGCGGAGACTCGAGAGGTTGCGCCCCTTCGATTCGTCCATCTAAAAAGTTCGCAGACCCAAACGCAACCACAGCAAGACTGAACAATCCAGCAAGGAACAAAAAGATGCTTGGGAGAATCGAGCCAAAAACCCCGAAACTCGCGCGGGCGGCAACTGCCAATCCCCGGTGAGTTCTCCGGGCAGTAATCAAGCCGAGAACGTTAACCAAAACACCAACAGCAATACCAGCAACGCCAGCCAGCACGGAAGTCACGAAATTCATTCCAACTTGATTCGCGAAAATCGCGGCAAGAATTGGTGCCAAGACACCGACGCTGAGAATGTAGTTGGAGGCAGAAACCATACGGAAACCAGTAACTGGTTTTTCGATTGTGGATTGATCTGCCACCGTTTCATCTTTTTCAGTTTCGATGCCCGTTGCTTCGGCGGGTTTGTCGACGGAGACAGGCTCAACATCGCTGATAAGAGCCTCAAATGATTCCTCTGAAGGCTCTGCCACTGGGACAACGGGTTCTGGAGCGGTTACTAAAACTTCTTCCAACTGAACCTCAGGCACAACAACCTCAGGCACAACAACCTCAGGCACAACAACCTCAGGCACAGCTTCAGCAAGCGGCTCAAGACCCTGCTTGGCTCGTTCAAAGTTAGTTACAGCCAAGTTGGCGCGAGGATCGGAACTAGTTTTCATCCGCTCGAGCCATTGAGCAGTAGCTTGGTTGTCTTGCTCTCTAAGTAAGGTCTGCGTTTCCAGGAACTCCATCGCAGCGAGCATTCCAGCTTCATCCGCGGCAGCCGCCCCAAGGTGAGCACTAATTTGTTCGTCAGTTAGAGACTGGCGGACCGGTGGCGTAAATTCGCTTTGTTCCATGAGAAAAATAATACCCGTGCACCAAGATTTCGTCTTGATGCACGGGCATTGCCTTTGTGGGCCCTACCGGGCTCGAACCGATGACATCCACGGTGTAAGCGTGGCGCTCTACCAACTGAGCTAAAGGCCCAACAACACTCAACAATACGCAAAAGCAGTGTTTGCGCGCAAATCCTTAGTTATTGAGCGAGGCCAAAGCATTCTCGTATTCATCGAGAGATCTCGCTTGACCAGGAGCCGTGACAAATTTTGCAACCAGTTCACCTGATTTGTTGATCACAAAAGTAGCTCGGTTTGCAATTCCACTTTCCTCAAGAAAGACACCGTAGTCCTTGGCAACAGCACCGTGCGGCCAAAAGTCAGAGAGAACTGAGAACTTGTAGCCTTCTTTTTCGGCGTACTGTTTCTGTACGTACTTGGAGTCAACGGAAATAGCCAGCAGCTCGACGTCTGCTCGTTCGAAGTTTGCAAAGTTGTCCCTGATTTCACAGAGTTCCCCAGTGCAGACCCCCGAGAAACTAAGCGGATAAAAAACAATGACAACGTTCTTCTTGCCCTTGAACTGGGATAGAGAGACGGTTTCGCCGAACTGGTTTGGCAAGTTGAAATCTGGCGTCGAGTCGCCAATCAGTAAAGACACTGTTACTCCTTCAAAGTATTTTGATATCTCAGGCTAAGCACAAGAGTGGTGCTTTTCATTCCCTGATTCACCAATAGACTTAACAAGCCTTTACAAAGGTGACGAAGACGTCCTTTTATAAATCCCCCACGAAAGGGAGTATTCGGTGTCATTGAACAACAACGATGCTTACGCAGTTCACACCCCAGATCAAGACCCAGAAGAGACTCGCGAATGGCTTGAGTCACTCGATGCAGTAGCGCGAGTGCATGGCAGGGGTCGAGCTCGTGAAATCATGCTCAACCTGTTGCGTCGCTCTCACGAACTGCAACTCAATGTTCCAATCGTTCCCACCACCGACTACATCAACACCATCGCTCCGGAGAATGAACCCGAATTCCCCGGTGATGAAACTATTGAACGCACCTACCGCGCTTGGATGCGTTGGAATGCTGCAATGCTGGTGCACCGAGCACAGCGTCCTGGAGTTGGTGTCGGTGGCCATATTTCTACTTTCGCCTCGAGTGCGTCACTCTATGAAGTCGGATTCAACCACTTTTTCAAGGGTGCCGACCATCCAGCCGGTGCCGACCAGATCTTTATTCAAGGACACGCATCGCCTGGCCCATACGCGCGAGCATTCCTTGAAGGTCGCCTCAGCGAGAATCAACTAGACGGATTCCGGCAGGAGAAGTCCCATGCCGGCGGCGGCCTTTCCAGTTATCCGCACCCTCGACTCATGCCAGACTTCTGGCAATTCCCAACCGTGTCGATGGGTTTGGGTCCAATCAACGCGATTTACCAAGCGCAGTTCAACCGATACCTGGCAGGTCGAGGATACGCCGACACTTCGGAACAGCACGTCTGGGCATTCCTTGGTGACGGAGAGATGGACGAAGTTGAAAGTCGTGGAGCACTTCAGCTAGCGGCCAACGATGGTCTGGACAATCTAACCTTTGTGGTGAACGCCAATCTCCAGCGCTTAGACGGCCCTGTTCGAGGTAACGGAAAGATCATTCAGGAGCTCGAAAGCTTCTTCCGTGGGGCGGGTTGGAACGTAATCAAAGTAGTTTGGGGTCGCGAATGGGATTCGCTTCTGGCAAACGATACCGACGGTGCGCTGGTTGACCTCATGAACAGGACGCCAGACGGCGACTACCAAACCTACAAGACTGAAAACGGTGCTTTCGTTCGTGAAAACTTCTTCGCCCGCGATCCCCGCACCCTAAAGATGGTCGAGGGTATGACCGATGATCAAATTTGGGGGCTCAAGCGAGGTGGACACGACTACCGCAAGGTTTACGCGGCCTACAAGTCAGCGATCGAGCACAAGGGTCAACCGACCGTAATCATTGCAAAGACCATCAAGGGTTTCACACTGGGTAAGTCCTTCGAGGGCCGCAACGCGACCCACCAGATGAAGAAAATGACTTTGGAAAATCTAAAGGGTTTCCGAGATGAACTTCGCATCCCCATCACCGATGCGCAACTGGAAGAGAACCCTTACCAGCCTCCTTATTTCCACCCTGGACAGGATGCTCCGGAAATTCAATACCTTCACGAGCGTCGCCGTGCGCTCGGTGGATACCTCCCAGAGCGTCGCAGTAAGTATGTTGACTTCAAGCTTCCTGAACCCAAGACCTACGACATAGCCAAGGCCGGCAGTGGCAATCAAGAGGTCGCCACTACCATGGCGTTTGTTCGACTATTGAAGGATCTTCTTCGTTCAGAAGACTTTGGTAAGCGCATTGCCATGATCATCCCTGACGAAGCCAGAACGTTCGGCATGGACGCTTTCTTCCCGACTGCGAAGATCTACAACCCACAAGGACAGCACTACATCTCGGTAGACCGAGACCTACTGCTTTCTTACAAAGAATCCGAGTCTGGACAGATCATCCACACCGGAATTAACGAGGCCGGTTCGGTCGCTGCCTTTGCTGCTGCTGCAACAAGCTACGCAACCCATGGTCAAGCAATCATTCCGTTCTACGTCTTTTACTCGATGTTTGGTTTTCAGCGAACCGCAGACTCAATTTGGGCAGCTGCCGACCAACTGAGTCGAGGTTTCCTAATCGGTGCTACAGCTGGCCGAACCACCCTGACCGGTGAAGGCCTTCAACATGCCGATGGACACTCGCCAATCATCGCGGCTACCAATGATGCCGTAATCAGCTATGACCCTGCATACTCATACGAGATCGGCCACATTGTTAGATCCGGTATCGAGAGAATGTACGGCGGTAATCACGTTGATCCAAACGTGATGTACTACCTCACCGTTTACAACGAGCCGATGATTCAACCTGCCGAGCCGGAAGACGTGGATGTCGATGGAATCCTCAAGGGTATTCACAAGGTGTTCAGCAACCCTGCCTCTGGAACAAAGGCGCAGATTTTGGCTTCCGGCGTTGCGTTGCGTTGGGCCCACGAAGCTGCAGCATTGCTTGAGTCCGACTGGGGTGTTTCGGCCGACATTTGGTCGGTTACCTCTTGGTCAGAATTGAGACGCGACGGGCTACGCAAGAACGAAGAGCGTTTCCTGAACCCAGGAACTGCAGTCGAGCAAGCCTATGTCACAGCAAAACTATCTGGTCACCAGGGGCCATACCTTGGTGTTAGCGACTACATGCACCAGGTTCAAGACCAGATCCGTGCTTGGGTGCCCGGTGACTACGCAACTTTGGGAGCTGACGGGTTCGGTTTCTCGGACACTCGCCCGGCTGCCCGTCGTCACTTCAAAATCGACGGCCCATCGATTGCTGTTCGCATCTTGCAACAACTTGTTGAGCGCGGCGAAATGGATCCAAGCGCGCCGGCAAACGCTATTGAGAAGTACCGTCTCCACGACGTGAACGCTGGAAACAGCGGCAGCGCCGGCGGCGACGCTTAAGGCTTGCGATGTTAGTCGTCGTTTGCCCTGGGCAAGGAGCTCAAACCCCTGGCTTCTTAGAGCCTTGGCTTGAACTTGAAGCATTCAAAGAGGCAATCGAGGAAGCATCTACCTCTTCAGGGTTGGACCTATCGACCTTTGGAACTCTAAGCGACGCCGACACAATTCGTGACACGGCTATAGCGCAGCCGCTTATTGTTGCCGCGTCGATTGCCTCCTTTCGAGCGCTCACTCAAGCTGGTATGCCTGCTCCGGCCGGTTTTGCTGGGCATTCAGTAGGTGAGCTGGCAGCCGCGAGTCTGGCCGGCGTCTTCGATTCGTCAACCGCAATGGAATTTGTAGCCAAACGTGGGCAGGAAATGGCATCCGCCGCAGGTAAGGCGTCTTCTTCCATGGCCGCGGTTTTGGGAGGCGACCCTAGCGATGTTGAGAACCACTTGAAATCGGTTGGTCTTTTCTGTGCAAACTTCAACGGAGCAGGGCAAATTGTTGCCGCGGGAGCTGCCGACGCGATAGCTTCCCTGGCTGCTAACCCACTTACTGGAACACGTGTCATTCCGCTTCAGGTGGCTGGAGCATTCCATACCGAGTTCATGGAACCTGCCGTTGCTGAGCTTGGAAACTACATTGCCGGAATCGCTTCAAACGACCCTCACTCACGCCTTTGGACTAACCAGGACGGACGAGAAGTGCTTTCTGGAGACGAATACATTTCGATTCTGGTCAGCCAGGTGTCCAACCCAGTTCGCTGGGATCTTTGCATGGAGTCGATGGTTTCCGCTGGTGTTACTGGACTAATCGAACTATCACCGGCTGGCACCTTGACCGGCTTGGCGAAACGGGGAATGCCAGGAATTGAAACTATTGCTCTAAAAAGCCCTGATCAGATTGACTCGGCTATCGAATTAGCAAAGAATCACCTCTAGGAGCCGAACATGACCGCAACGCTGAACCAGTACACGGCCGTAAAGCACTCGCGAATTTACTCGCTTGGAGCTGCTCGCGGTGACCTAACTGTCACGAACGATGATGTTGCTGGCCCGATTGACTCTAGCGATGAATGGATCAGACAGCGCACGGGCATCGTTACCAGAAAGCGTGCTAGCAAAGACCTAAGCCTGATGGACATGGCAGTTGCCGCATCAAATGAGGCCATCAAAGGTGCTGGCATCGATCCAAAAGAAATTGGCGCGGTAATCTTTAGCACCATCACCCACCCCTACCAAACTCCTTCCGCGGCCACACTTCTGGCAGATCTAGTTGGAGCCACCCCAGCGCCGGCCTATGACGTCTCAGCAGCCTGTGCAGGCTATTGCTACGGGATAGCCCAAGCAGACTCACTAGTTCGTTCTGGAATGGCAAAGTACGTGCTTGTCGTCGGAGGGGAAAAGCTCAGCGACTTCATCGATCCAACCGACCGAAGCATCTCTTTTCTACTTGGCGACGGAGCAGGAGCGGCTATCGTTGGCCCAAGTGAAACACCTGGCATCTCCCCTAGCGTTTGGGGCTCAGACGGCTCGAAGTGGGAAGCGGTCAGTATGACCACGTCCTTACTGGACTTCCGTGATGGCACCTCAACTTGGCCTACCCTGAGGCAAGAGGGGCAAACGGTTTTCCGCTGGGCTGTTTGGGAAATGGCAAAAGTTGCGAAAGAGGCCCTAGAAGCCGCTGGCATCAAGGCCGAGGATCTTTCCGCTCTTGTAACCCACCAGGCCAACATTCGAATCATCGACGAACTGGCGAAGCAGCTTCAACTTCCTGAGTCCGTTGTTGTTGCCAAGGACATTATCAACACGGGTAACACCTCGGCAGCGAGCATTCCGCTAGCAATGCATGAACTTCTCAAATCGGGAGCCGTCAAATCGGGCGGGCTGGCTTTAGAGATTGGTTTCGGCGCTGGTCTTGCCTTCGGAGCACAAGTCGTCGTCCTACCCTAAAATTACAACGGAACAAAAACAACAAAGGAGAAATCATGGCAATGTCAAAAGACGAAGTTCTTGCAGGTCTAGCAGAGCTAGTTAACGAAGAAACCGGTCTAGCAGCCGATGCAGTAAAGATGGACAAGAGCTTCAGCGAAGACCTAGACATCGACTCAATCTCGATGATGACCATCGTTGTCAACGCAGAAGACAAGTTCGGCGTAAAGATTCCAGACGAAGAGGTAAAGAACCTGGTAACCGTTGCCGACGCTGTTAACTACATCGCCGACAACCAGGGCTAATTCTTAGGCCTAGGTGAACTTCACGTGAAGATCGTAGTAACTGGATTAGGTGCCACTACCCCACTGGGTGGAGACGTACCTTCCACTTGGGAAGCCCTGCTTGCTGGAAAGTCGGGTATCTCGACTCTCGAACAACCATGGGTTGCCCAGTACGAAATTCCCGTAACCTTTGCTGGTCAGGCTAAAGTCCTGGCCAGCGAGGTACTCACACCTCAAGAGTGCAAGCGCCTGGACCCTTCAAGTCAATTTGCACTAATTGCCGCTCGAGAAGCTTGGGCCGACGCTGGGGCTCCAGATGTTGTCCCTGAGCGGCTAGCGGTTGAATTTTCTACCGGAATCGGTGGAGTCTGGACTTTGCTGGATGCGTTTGACACGCTAAAAGAGCGCGGAGCACGCCGAGTCCTCCCGATGACCGTGCCAATGCTTATGCCAAACGGCCCAGCTGCCGCAATCGGCATGGATTTGGCCGCTCGTGGTGGAGTTCGCACCGCCGTTTCAGCCTGTGCTTCCAGCACCGAGGCTATCGCAAATGCGATTACTCGCTTGAAATCTGGCGAGGTTGACATCGTCGTTGCTGGTGGTTGCGAGGCCGCTATTCACCCGCTACCGATTGCCGCCTTCGCGGCAATGCACGCAACTTCCCGCAAGAACGACGATCCAGCTGCAGCGTCGCGCCCCTACGACGTGAACCGTGACGGTTTCGTTATGGGCGAAGGCGGAGGCGCCCTGGTGCTTGAAACTGAAGAGCACGCAAAGGCTCGTGGAGCCAAGATTTATGCCTACCTTGTTGGTGGGTCAGTTACCTCTGACGCCTATCACATCACCGCTCCAGACCCAGAGGGTTCGGGTGCTGCACGTGCAGTTCTAGCGGCGCTTGAGCAGGCTGGAGCCATGCTTGAAGACGTTGTTCACATCAATGCACATGCAACCAGTACGCCGGTAGGTGACATCGCTGAATACACAGCACTAAAGCGCGTGTTTGGGGATCATCTATCAAACATTGCTGTTTCGGCAACTAAGGCTTCCACGGGACACCTTCTTGGCGGTGCCGGAGCGATCGAGGCGGTATTTACCGTGCTGGCGCTAAAAGAGCGAACCGCTCCCCCCACAATCAACTTAGACAACCAGGACCCAGAGATTCCTCTAGACGTTGTTACCAGCCCTAGAAAGCTTCCTGAAGGATCGATTCTTGCCATCAGCAACAGTTTTGGTTTTGGTGGTCACAACGCTGTTATTGCGTTCAGAAGCGCTGACTAAAACCTTTAGAAGAGAGAATGGCCCCGGCAATAAGTCGAGGCCATTCTCTTTTGGTTGAAAGTTAGTGAGCGTACTGTCCGCGGGAGTTTTCGAAGACGAAGCCAACCAAAGCAATTAGACCGAGTGGCATACCAATGAAGAACAGCCACCACCCCACAGCCAACGAGGCAAAAACGATCGAAGTAAATAGACCTAGAAAAATTGGCCACCAGCTAAATGCGTTGAAGAAGCCGATCTCAGATTCTCCATCAGAAATTTTCGCGTGATTGTTGTCCTCTGGGACGGGTCCCTGCGATTTGTGGGTCTTTGCAAGATAGAAAGCGATAAAAGCTGCCATTAGAGCGAGCATTACAAGAATCGAAGTTCCCACAATCTCAATTTTCAAGTCTCCGATAGATGGACCGCCTGAACTCAGGCCCTGATATGGTTCCCAGAGACTAAGGATGGCGTAGCCGACCGCTGCACCAAAATAAAAAATTGCTCCCAATCCGAATAGCCAAGCGTTAGTGCGCATTTACAGACCCTTCTTTCCAGCTGCCTTATCCTGAGTCGTTTCGTTAACTTCTGGGTGATTCAAGTCGAAGGCGGGTGATTCCGAGCGAATCACTGGAATTGAGGTGAAGTTGTGGCGTGGGAACGGTGAAGCTGTTGCCCATTCTAAAGATCGCCCATAACCCCATGGGTCATTCACGGTTACCTTCACGCCCTTGCGGTGAGTGATGTAAACGTTCCAAAGGAATGGAAGGAAGGACAGTGCAAGAAGTAGCGATCCCGCAGTCGACACCTGGTTCAGGAATGTGAAGTTATCCTCTGGAAGGTAGGTGGCGTAGCGGCGAGGCATTCCCTGAACACCCAACCAGTGCTGAACTAGGAAAGTTCCGTGGAAACCAAAGAAGAGCATCCAGAATTGAATCTTTCCAAGTTTTTCGTTGAGCATCTTGCCAGTCATCTTCGGGTACCAGAAGAAAATACCTGCAAACATGGCGAACACCACGGTTCCAAAAACAACGTAGTGGAAATGAGCCACCACGAAGTAGCTGTCACTCAGCGAGAAGTCTAGGACTGGGCTGGAAAGAATTACTCCGGTAAGGCCTCCGAAAATGAAGGTGGTCAAGAAGCCGAGCGACCATAGCATCGGGGTTTCGAAGCTTACCGATCCCTTCCACATCGTTCCAATCCAGTTGAATACCTTCACTCCTGTAGGAACGGCAATAAGCATTGTTGTGAATGCGAAGAACGGTAGAAGAACCTGCCCGGTGACATACATGTGGTGAGCCCATACAGTCATCGATAAAGCTGCAATTGCGATGGTCGCGTAAATCAGAGTTTTATAGCCGAAGATTGGCTTTCGGCTGAACACTGGGAAAATCTCAGAAACAATTCCAAAGAACGGTAGTGCAATGATGTAAACCTCTGGGTGGCCGAAGAACCAGAACAGGTGCTGCCAAAGCATTGCCCCGCCATTCTCCGGATCGAAAATGTGGGATCCAAATCGTCGGTCTGCCCCTAGGGCAAAAAGTGCGGCAGCAAGAGGAGGAAAAGCCATAAGTACCAAAATTGAAGTCACCAAAGTGTTCCAAGTGAACACTGGCATTCTCCACATGGTCATACCTGGAGCACGCATGGTCAGAATTGTGGTAATGAAGTTGACACCACCCAAAATTGTGCCAAAACCGCTCAATGCAAGACCAAAGACCCAAAGGTCGCCGCCTAGACCTGGTGAGAAGGTTGATGTTGATAGCGGTACATAAGCAAACCATCCAAATGATGCAGCACCCTGTGGCGTGAAGAACCCAGACACTGCTACGAGACTTCCGAAGAAGTATAGCCAGTAGGCGATTGAATTCAACCGGGGGAAAGCTACATCCGGGGCACCGATTTGCACTGGCATCAATATGTTCGCGAAAGCAGCAAACAGTGGGGTTGCAAACATTAGCAACATGATGGTTCCGTGCATGGTGAATAGCTGGTTGTACTGCTCCTTAGACGCCACGATTTCTAATCCGGGCACGGTGAGTTGCGCTCGAATCACGAGTGCCATTACCCCGCCGATTAAGAAGTAGACAAATGATGTGATGAGGTAGAGGTATCCGATTTTTTTGTGGTCGGTCGTCGTGATCCAATCAACGAGGATTCGGCCCTTATCCTTTGGAACAACCGGCGTTGCAGGAGTCATTGTTACTGTGGACATCTTTATTCGCCCTCTTTTTCTTCTGGTGCGCTTACCCCAGGCAAGTTTTGGTTACGGCTGGCGTCAAGCGATAGTTGCCCAACCTGCCCCGCGGCCTGCAAATCAAGCAGGTGTTTTTCATACTCAGATTGAGAAACAACCTTGACATTGAAAAGCATCATGGAGTGGTACTCGCCGCAGAGCTCAGCGCACTTTCCCATGTAATTACCCTCCTTGGTGGGGGTGAAATACATGTGGTTAGTCTTACCCGGAAGCATGTCTTTCTTGTAGAGGAAGTCAATTACCCAGAACGAGTGGATTACATCTCGTGAATTCAGGACAATCTCGACTCGCTTGTTTACCGGAAGGTAAAGAGTTGGGAGGTCTTTGAGGTTGTCACCCTCACCACCGTTGTATTGAGACTGGATGCCAGTGTCGTATACGTTGGCTTGAGTGTAGTTAAAGTCCCAACTCCACTGTTTTCCAATTACTTCTACGGTTACTTCGGGGTTATTTGGTGCTTCAATTACTCGCATGTCGCGAGCGGTAAAGGCAAAAAAGCCCATGACCAAAATCAACGGAACGACGGTGAAAAGTGCTTCAATCGGGTTGTTGTAACGCATCTGAGCAGGAAGCCCAACTTCACCCTTGCGGCGGCGGTAGACAATAATCGCCCAGAACATCAGAGCCCAAGCGATAATTCCTACACCCCAGAGAACTGCCCACGAGATGTTCCAAAGATCGGTGATTTTGTCGGTGTGATTCGTCACGTCGCTGCTCGAAGCCGGAAATGGCATCAAAATCGCGCGACCTAGTTCCTCTTGGGAACAACCAGATAAAAACAGTGTTGATGTTGCTACGGCGCTAGCCACCACAGCCTTGAAAGTACGCTTAAAAAGCACAATCGACCCTTCGAATCGTTACGAAATTAGTCTACGCCTGCGAGCCTATTTGAGGCTGCGAAAAACACGAGAAAAATTGAAAATCTGCCAAATTAGCAGAAAGAATCTCCACAGGCGCAGGTCGATGTAGCGTTAGGGTTCTCAATTACCAGACCCTGCTTTGTGATGGAATCTTCGTAGTCAATGGTTGCACCGTTGAGCATCGACATGGATCCGTTGTCTACCACAGCCTCGAAATCGCCAAAGGTGAAGCGCTGATCATCGGCATCTAGTGCCTCGTCGAAGAAAAGTTCGTAGTTCATACCCTGACAACCACCTGGCTTAACTTCAATGCGAAGTCGAAGCGTGTCCTCACTAGCCTCGGACGCAATTAGCGCGGAGATTTTGGTAATCGCAGCTGGCGTTAGGTTGAGTTCGTACGCGGTGGTTTCGCTCACGGGTAGCTCCTTTTTCTCTCTAAGTAAAGTCTAAACTCGAAAACCGCTAAGCAAGTGAAAACATTCCGCTAACCTAATTCTTATGACTGAGCAGAACCCCAGCGCCAAAAAAGGCAAGGCTACTCCCGCGCGCAAGCAGCAAGAGGCGGCCCGAAAGCGACCTCTGGTTGGAGCGAGAACCAAGGAAGCGCGGAAAGCTAACGCCGAAAAAGCGAGAGCAGAGCGACTAGCGGCCAGAGAAGGCTACGCGGCCGGCGATGATCGCTACTTGCCTAGGCGCGACAAGGGTCCTCAGCGCCGCTTTGTTCGTGATGTCGTTGACTCCAGGTGGCTAACCATCGGAGAGCTTCTACTTCCAACCATGGTCGTGACAATTTTTATCACTCCTGGAAGTGAACTGGCAACAGCCATTTCAGCGTTGATGAGCGCATTGGTTTTGGCTCTGTTTATTCTGTTTTTGATTGAGAGCGTGTTCATCGCCAGAAGAGCCAAAAAACTCCTGACGGCCAAGTACGGCGCTGAGAAAGTTGAAAAAGGGATTTGGTCTTACGTGGCTTTCAGAGCCATGTACCCAAGGTTTGTGCGTTTACCCAAGGCTCAGGTTCCGCGAGGGCACAAGCTCTAGGATTTGAAATCCAGACCGCGATTTATTCGCCGAGCCCAAAATGGACCTTCGTAAACAAAGGCCGTGTATCCCTGAACCAGGTTAGCCCCAAGGTCTAAGCGTTCCCTAGCGGTCTCAACGGTGTCAATTCCCCCAACCGAAACGATAGCAATTCTTCCAGCGATGCGAGTGTTGAGAAGTTTCAAGACTTCTATCGATCGATTTCTAACTGGCGCACCGGAGAGTCCGCCAGCACCCATGTCATCGACGGTATCTTTGGGCGTCAACAAACCTGACCGGGAAATAGTCGTGTTGGTTGCAATTACTCCGGCCAAACCTAGACTCATGGCCAAATCGGCGACCTCGATGACGTCGTCGTCCAAGAGATCGGGGGCAATTTTAACCAAGACGGGCTTATCGAGTGACTTTGCCAGAACCTCCAAAAGAATTGGCCGAAGTGCCTCAGTATTTTGAAGTGAGCGCAGACCCGGAGTGTTCGGAGAAGAGACATTCACCGCCAAGTAATCTGCGAAGGGTGCTAACAACTCGGTACTGATTCCATAGTCAGTCACAGCATTCTCGAGAGGTGTCACTTTACTCTTCCCGATGTTGACGCCAATAATGGGAAGCTTTCCTCCTTTAGCGCGAAGAGCACGTAGACGCTTGGCTACCTCTGCTGCGCCTTGATTGTTGAAGCCCATTCGGTTAATTAGTGCCTTATCGGCTGGCAAGCGAAAAAGTCGAGGTTTCTCGTTACCCGCCTGGGCAATCGCTGTTACCGTCCCGATTTCAATATGTGAAAATCCAAGATCGGCCAGGGGTTTAATCATTTTTGCGTCTTTGTCGAAACCGGCCGCAAGCCCGAACGGACCGTCGAATT